>NZ_JBFRFT010000022.1:0-73933 GCF_052114965.1 Microvirga sp. 2TAF3
AAAGAGCGGCTCAAGGCGAGAGCTGCCCGCAGCCTCGAAGCCTTGGAAGCAGAACTCAAACCAGCCCTCGACGCCATCACTGCAAAAGATGCCCGAGGCTGGATCAGGCACGCCGGCTATGTCCTACACTGAAACCAAAAGCGCTTTAATCCGAGCGTAATCGCCATGGCCGCCTCAGTTGGGCTTCAACCCTAGGCGCTTCTTCTCAGTTCCGTATTCTCGGCGAGCTTCAAGGCCGCCTCGCGCTTGGCGATGTAATCGCGGGTGAGAGGCACGGTGTCGTTGCGCTTGGCGAGTTGGAGCTGGAACACCACCGCATCCTGGAAGCGGAAGGCGGATTCCGACATGGCGAGATAGCACTCCCACATCCGGCAGAAGCGCTCGTCGTAAAGGCGCAGCACCTCTTCGCGATGGGCCAGGAAGCGCTCGCGCCACTTCTCCAGGGTGAAGGCGTAATGCAGGCGCAGGATCTCGATATCCGTCACGACAAGGCCCGCGCACTCCACCGCCGGCATGATCTCCGAGAGGACCGGAAGATGCCCGCCGGGAAAAATGTAGCGGGCGATCCAGGGATTGGTCGGATAGGGCATCCCGGTCCGGCCGATGGTGTGAAGAAGCATCACCCCATCGTCCTTGAGAAGCCGGTGGCAGGTCTGGAAATAGGTGTCGTAGGACGGCAGGCCCACATGCTCGAACATGCCGACCGAGACGATGCGGTCGAAGGTGCCCTTGGTCGACCGATAATCCTCGAGCTCGAAACGCACCCGATCCGGGATGCCCGCGGCGACGGCACGCTTGCGGGAGACTGCGAGCTGTTCCTCCGACAGGGTCACGCCCTTGACCGAGCCCGCGCCCGCGACCTGCGCCATGTAGAGGCCGAGGCCGCCCCAGCCGGATCCGATATCGAGCACGCTCTGTCCCCGCTCGACCATGAGCTTTGCCGCGATGTGCCGCTTCTTGGCCATCTGCGCCTCTTCGAGGGTGGCGTCCGGATGATCGAAATAGGCACAGGAATATTGCCGGTCGCTGTCGAGAAAGAGAGCGTAGAGACGTCCGTCGAGATCGTAATGATGAGCGACGTTCCGCTTGGAGCGGGTCGCATCGTTCTCGCTGCGCCGCTGCATCCAGGTCCGGATCCTGCGCAGGCGGCGGAGGGGAAGCTCATCGAGCTCCCCGTGGGTGTCCTGCAGAAGAAGCTGGAGCAGGTCGTAGATCGTGCCGGTCTCGATGACGAGCCGCCCATCCATGAACAGCTCGCCCAGCCTCAGCTCGGGGTGAAGGCAGAGCGCGAGCTGGGCCGCCGCATCTGTGAAACGGATCGCGACCCGCGGCTCCTTGCCATCGCCAAAGGTGAAGTTCTTACCTCTGGCGGTGGTCATTGTCAGGGTCCCGTGCTTTACGGCACGGGAAAAAGCGGTGGCGAGAAGTTTCTCCGACAGCATGACAACCCCAGTCGTCGTTCGTCTCCTGCACGGGGATTGTCGCGCGTTGCGAAAATATTTCCAGCCCTTGAGTTATGCTCAGCTTGCGCCGAAGACCCGCGTGAAAATCGTATCGACCTGCTTGAAATGGTAGCCGAGATCAAAGCAGGCTTCGATTTCAGCAGGAGAAAGATACTTCGTTACGTCGGAATCATTCTTTAGTAGGGTCAGGAAGTCGCCCTCGCCGCGCCAGACCGGCATGGCGTTGCGCTGGACGAGCCGGTAGGCGTCCTCGCGGGAGGCGCCCTTCTGGGTCAGGGCGAGAAGCACGCGCTGCGAATGCACGAGGCCGCCAAGGCGGTCCAGGTTCTTCTGCATGTTCTCAGGATAGACTACGAGCTTGTCGATGACGTTGGTGAGACGCGCCAGGGCGAAGTCGAGCGTCACGGTGGCGTCGGGCCCGATCATCCGCTCGACCGAGGAATGGGAGATGTCGCGCTCGTGCCAGAGCGCCACGTTTTCCATGGCGGGCAGGGCATAGGCGCGGACCATGCGGGCAAGCCCGGTAAGGTTTTCCGTCAGCACGGGGTTGCGCTTGTGCGGCATGGCCGAAGAGCCCTTCTGGCCGGCCGAGAAATACTCCTCGGCCTCCAGCACCTCGCTGCGCTGCAGGTGACGGATCTCGGTCGCGAGACGCTCGATGGAGGATGCCACCACCGCCAGCGTCGCGAAATACATGGCGTGCCGGTCGCGCGGAATGACCTGGGTCGAGACGGGCTCGACGGAGAGCCCCATCTTCTCGGCCACGTATTCTTCCACGCTCGGATCGATATTGGCGAAGGTGCCGACCGCGCCCGAAATCGCGCAGGTCGCGACCTCGCGCTGGGCCTCGATGAGGCGCAGCTTGCAGCGCTCGAATTCCGCATAGGCCTGAGCGAGCTTGAGGCCGAAGGTGGTCGGCTCCGCATGGATGCCGTGAGACCGGCCGATGGTCGGCGTCATCTTGTGCTCGAAGGCGCGGCGCTTGAGGGCGGCGAGCAGGGCATCGATATCGCGCAGGAGCAGGTCGGAGGCGCGCACCAGCTGCACGTTGAAGGTGGTGTCGAGCACGTCCGAGGAGGTCATGCCCTGATGCACGAAGCGAGCCTCGGGCCCGACGATCTCGGAGAGATGGGTCAGGAAGGCGATGACGTCGTGCTTCACCTCGCGTTCGATCTCGTCGATGCGCTCGACGTCGAAGCTGACCTTGGAGCCTTTCTCCCAGACGATCTCGGCCGCTTCCTTCGGGACGACGCCGAGATTGGCGAGTGCCGTGGTGGCGTGGGCCTCGATCTCGAACCAGATGCGGAACTTGGTTTCGGGCGACCAGATGGCCACCATCTCGGGACGGCTGTAACGAGGGATCATGGGCTCAACACTTTCGCGCGGGGGGATATGCCCCGCGCGGTAGCACGATAGGCCGTCGATCTCAACGCGCCTTCTCGGCAGCCTCGCGAATGGCAGCCATATTCGCGGCATAAGCCGAGGGACCGCCCTTGAAAGTGGCGGAGCCGGCGACGAGCACGTTGGCTCCGGCTTCTGCCACCAGCGGCGCGGTTTCAGGCGTTACGCCGCCGTCGATCTCGATGTCGATGTTCCTGTCGCCGACCATCTCCTTGATCCGCCGCAGCTTGGGGCAGACGGAGGGAATGAAGGCCTGGCCGCCGAAACCGGGATTGATGGTCATCACGAGGATGAGGTCCACATCGTCGAGCACGGGCTCGATGGAGGTTTCATGGGTGCCCGGATTGAGCACGATGCCCGCCTTCTTGCCGAGCTTGCGGATGGTCTGCAGCGAGCGGTGCAGGTGCGGGCCCGCCTCCGCATGAATGCTGATCACATCCGCCCCTGCCTTGGCGAAGGCCTCGAGATAGGGGTCGACCGGAGCGATCATCAGATGGACGTCGAACACCTTCGCCGAATAGGGGCGAATGGCCTTCACGATGTCCGGGCCTAGGGTGATGTTGGGCACGAAATGCCCGTCCATCACGTCAATGTGGATCCAGTCGCCGCCTGCGGCGTCGACGGCGCGGACCTCCTCGCCGAGCTTGGCGAAGTCGGCCGAGAGGATGGAAGGGGCGATAAGCAGGGGGCGTGTCATGGCCGCGCCGGTAGCACGGGCGTTTCCGAACGGCAACGGGACAAAGTGTTTCCTCGGGGCGTTTCTCCGGCACCGTCGTTTTTAGAACTCACAAAGGATGCCGCAGCGAGGGACCGCCATGGCTTGACGGCGGCTACATCAGGTGCAGCGATGCTGCCGGAATGCCGAACATCCGGCGGAACGTCCGGCTGAGATGTGCGGAATCCGCGAATCCCGCCTCGTGCGCCGCCGCCGTGAGGGACGACCCGGCGGCGGTCCGATCGACGGCGAGCATGAGACGCCGCCAAAGCAGGTAAGTCCGGAAGGGCAGGCCGACCTGGGCGGCGAAAAGATGGCTGAACCGGCTGTCCGAGAGGCAGGCGACGGCTGCGGCCTCGGGGAGGCTGACATGGCCGCCGAGGCGCGGGGCGAGCCAGTCGAGGGCGCGCACGATCCGCGGGTCGAGCGGGCGAGGGGGCAAGGCCTTGCCGACGGCTTTCTCCAGGACAACCTGACCGAGCGCGGCGATTACTCCATCATCCGGCCGTGGGTCCGCCCAGATGCCTGAGAGCCTGGTCGGCGTGTCCTCCAGGAACGGAGCATCGAGGCGGGTCACGGGTGCCCCGGCCATCCGTTGCATCAGCACCTGGCCGGCTTGGCTTTCGGGTTCCACGAAGATCAGCGCGATCCTGCCCTCGGGCTCGAATGCGTGGGGCACGTCCGGCGCGATGAGAACGGCAGGACCTTCCGTGTGTCCATTCTCCGTGCAAATGGCAAAACTTCCGCCGGCCGAGAAGGTCAACTGGATGGCGTGATGGGCATGCAGCCGAGTGGTCTGCGCACGGTCGCGCGCGGGCGGTACATCGAAGGCCCAGAGACTGCCACCCTCCCACAGCACGATCCGCCCGACGATCCTCATGCGTTCCCTCGGTCTCTCCGCTCGCATCAGGATAAGTGGCGCTCCGCAGAAAGTCAGCAGCTTCGTTCAAGCGCCGCGTCCTCCTGGCGCTTAGCTGTGCCCTTTCAAATCGGTGCCGCAACCGCACCGGAAAGGAACAGATATGCCGATACTCACCTCACGCCGGGCGCTCCTGCTCGGCATCCCTGCCATCGCGCTTACCGCTGGCGGCGTCACGGTTGGCGCAATGATGCGCTCCGTTCCCGATGACCTCGATCTCGCGCTCGACAAGCCCACGGCGGCGGGCCTCTATCGTGCCGCCATTGCGCCGGATGCCATGCCGATCGTCATCGGGTCGATGCATGCCTGGACCGTGACCGTCCGGAATCAGTCCGGCGCTCCCGTGAAGGTCGCCCGGATCGGGATCAACGGCGGTATGCCGCAGCACGGTCATGGCTTGCCGACGGCGCCCCGGATGACGGCGGACCTGGGCGACGGCCGTTACCGGATCGAGGGCATGAAATTCAACATGCGCGGCTGGTGGACGCTCGATCTCGCCATCGACGGTCCCAAGGGCACCGACACCGTCACCTTCAACCTCATGCTCTGAGGGGGCTGCGATGCGCAGGTCGGCCGCCATCATTTCTTCGATCCTGCTCGCCGCCGGCATCCTGGCGGCCGGGCTTCATGCCGCCTCCGCGCCGGCCGCACGCTGGACGGAGGAGGAGCGCGCGACCATCCGGTCGCTCGCGCTGGATGCCTTGCCGCCGTTGCCCAAGGATCCATCGAACAGGGTGGTTGACGACCCCCGGGCGGCGGAGTTCGGCCGCGCGCTTTTCTTCGACACACGCCTCAGCGCCAACGGCCAAGTCGCCTGTGCCTCCTGCCATGTTCCCGAGCGCCAGTTCCAGGATGACGTGCCGCTGGCGCGTGGCGTCGGCACGACCGCCCGGCGCACCATGCCCATTGCCGGAACGGCGCACAGCCCCTTCCTGTTCTGGGACGGGCGCAAGGACAGCCTCTGGTCGCAGGCGCTGGGCCCGCTGGAGAGCGCCGTCGAGCACGGTGGAAGCCGCACGCAGTACGCGCATCTCGTCGCCGAGCAGTACCGAGAACCCTATGAGGGATTGTTCGGGGCGCTGCCCGATATGGGGCATCTGCCGCCGCATGCCGGTCCCGTCGCCGATCCGGATGCTGCGGTGGCTTGGGCCGCAATGTCGGAGACAGACCGGGAGGCGGTGAACCGGGTGTTCGCCAACATGGGCAAGGCCATCGCGGCCTACGAGCGTACGATCCTCCCGGCTCGCACGCGGTTCGATGCCTATGCGTCAGCCCTCGACTCCGGCAGCGGTGCCGGAATTCTCGCCGAGGATGAAGTAGCCGGATTGCGCCTGTTCATCGGCAAGGGTGAATGCGTGAACTGCCACAGCGGCCCGCTCCTGACCGACAACCACTTCCACAACACCGGCGTCGCTGAGGCTCCCGGACTGCCGGAGGATCGGGGTCGGGAGGCCGGTGCCAAACTGGTGCGCGAGGATCCGTTCAACTGCCTCGGCAAGTACAGCGATGCGGGTGAGGGCGACTGCTCCGAGCTGCGCTTCATGATGGCGGAGGGGCATGAGTTCCTGCGCGCCTTCAAGACACCGTCGTTGCGCGGCGCCGCTGGTCGGCCGCCTTACATGCATGCAGGCCAGATCGCCACCCTGGCGGATGTTGTGGCGCACTACAGCGCCGCCCCGGCGGCTCCGGCAGGGCACAGCGAGCTGCGCGCCCTGACCCTGAACGAGACGGAGCGGCGGCAACTCATCGCCTTCCTCGCGACCTTGAATCCATTGGCGGAAGGAGGCGGCCGCAAGGGCTTCTGAACACCCAACTCGCGTTGATCCGCGTCCATCATGATCACATACCGATCACGGTGCCGGCCGGAGGTAGCGCATGCCGGGTGATCGTCGCCATCACGGACACGCCAAAAACTGCCTTTGAAGCAAAAAGTCCGCCCAGGGAGATGAGGCGGACTTCGGCTTACTTTCTTTGCGGTCGCACTATAGATCTAATCGGCCAACCTTTGTGAGCGTTCTCCGTAGTCGAAATATCTGCGAGTCATCCGGAGAAGCGGGTCTTATGCCACAGGAAAGACATGGACGGCCCGGAACGAACCGGAGTAAAGAAGCGGTCGCGCGAGGGGCTGGATGTCCCTCGACTCTCGGGACCGAGAGAACTGAAACGGGCAGGGGTTTCCATGCGTAAGGATGTGGTTGTTCTTGGTGCCGGCATCGTCGGCGTATCTGTTGCCTTGCATTTGCAGAAGCGGGACCGCTCCGTGCTGCTGGTGGACAGGCGCGGGCCCGGAGAGGAGACCTCCTACGGCAATGCGGGCCTGATCCAGCGCGAAGGCGTCTATCCCTACGGTTTTCCGCACGATTTCGGTGCGCTGGCGCGCTATGCGCTGAACAACACCATCGATGCCCATTACCACCTGGCCGCGTTGCCGAAGCTCGCGCCCTTCCTGTTCCGGTACTGGATGCATTCGCGGCCGGAAGAGCATAAGGCGATCGCGCGCCTCTATGCGCCGCTGATCGAGCACAGCGTTATCGAGCACCTGGCGCTGGCGGAAGAAGCCGGCTCGACCCAGCTCATCCGCCCGACCGGCTGGATGAAGGTTTTCCGCACCGAGAAAGCCCTCGAGACGCAGCTGCGCGATGCCGAGCAGGTGAAGCGCGACTTCGGCGTCAATTTCGATGCGCTGAAGCCGAAGGACGTGGCCGAGCGCGAGCCGCATATCAAGGCTTCCGTCACCGGCGGCATCCACTGGACCGATCCGGCCGCGATCTACGACCCTTATGAACTGACCCTGTCCTATGTGAGGCTGTTCGAACGCCTCGGCGGCGAGCTGGCTGCGGGCGATGCCAAGACCCTGGAGCAGACGCAGGATGGCTGGCGCATCCAGACCGAGAAGGGGCCGGTTGACGCCGGTGCCGTCGTCGTCGCGCTCGGTCCCTGGGCCGACGTGGTGACGAAGCGTCTCGGCTATCACTTCCCGCTCGCCGTCAAGCGCGGTTACCACATGCACTACAAGCCCGAGGGCAATGCGGTTCTCAACCGCCCGACCCTCGATTTCGAGCGCGGCTACTTCCTCGCGCCCATGTCCAGGGGCATCCGGCTTACCACGGGCGCGGAATTCGCCGACCGCGACGCGCCGAAAACCCCGGTACAGCTCCAGCGCGCCGAGCCCATCGCGAAGGCCTTCTTCCCCCTCGGCGAGCGGGTCGATCCGGAGCCCTGGATGGGCATGCGCCCCTGCACCCCGGACATGATGCCGATCATCGGACAGGCGCCCCGCCACAAGAACCTGTGGTTCAGCTTCGGCCACGCCCATCACGGCATGACGCTCGGCCCCATCACGGGCCGCATCATGGCAGAGATGATGACCGGCGAAACGCCCGTGATCGACCCGAAGCCTTATCGGCCAGGACGGTTCTAAGCCGCCTGCCTTCCGGACCTTTAAGAGCGCTCTTCATAATACAGCAACCCTATCCTATTGGAGGGAAATGCTTGAATGGGGAGGTGAAGCGTTTATGATCGGCTCCAACATTACAGGGGGGGGCGGATGCTGGGGGACCGGTCGCTGATCAGCGGCATCTACGAAGCTGCGGTCATTCCTGAGCGATGGTTCGAGGTTCTCAACCGGATTTCCGCCATTGCAGGAGCTGAGGGAGGCTTCGTCGCCGCCGTCAGCGGACGAGGCGAGAGATCCTGGGTCGCTACGGATTATTATCAGCCCATTCTGGCTGAATGGTATGCCGACGGCTGGCATTTGCAAAATACCTGGATCAAGCGCGGCCTCCAGCGCAAACGCCTGAAGTTCTTCGACGAGAACGATATTTTCGCCCCCGGCGAAGTCGATTCAATTCCCATGTATCGGGATTTCCACCGTCCCCGTGGCGGCGGGTGGTCCGCTGGTGCCATCATGCAGATCCCCGGTGGCGGCCTTGTCTGTATGCGCTTCGAACGTCGCTATGACCAGGGGCCGGTGGAGCGGGAGGGCAAGGCGAATCTCAATCTTCTCCGGTCGCACCTTGCGCGTGCGTCCTTCCTGTTTACGAAGTTCCCTGCGCGGCAGGCCCGGTCGGCGGTTTCCGCTCTCCAATTCATGGATATCCCCGCTGCGGTGCTCACCCGGAACGGCCGCGTTCTGGCTTGCAATCAAGCCATGGAGACCCGGCTTTCTCAGGTCAATGTGAGAGCCGGTGATCGGGTCGTTTTTACGAATGAAGATGCTCAACGGGACTTGAGCGAGAGCCTCGAACGGATGATGGCCGGCTTGTTCGATCAGTTGCGCGGCCCCATTCCTCTCCCGGCCACTGAAGAGCACGGGCCAGCGGTCGCTTATCTGATCCCGATGCGCGGGGCTGCCCAGGATCTGTTCGGCTGCGAGAGCACGTTGCTCATGATCCGGCCCACTGATTCAGAAAACCGCCTCATGGATCTGGTGCGGACTCGGTTCGCCATTAGTGCCGGTGAGGCTCAACGCTGGGGAGGACTGATTGCGGCTGCCTCTCCACGCCTGGCTGCGATGCTCCTGGCCTCGACCGAGAACGTTCAAGCCACCCTCGACCGTGCGCTCGGAAGCACGCAAAATGGATTGGAAGCTCGCATGGCGAACTTCTTATGGCGGCTCGGCGACGATCCGGAATACAGTTCCGCCGGAAGACAGGCTGTACTCTCGCTCTAACCCTGCCGCTCTTTGCCGAAGCGATCCCGCCACGCGGGCTGTGCGCCCGGATAGGGCAGTGCGGTGGCCTCATAGACTCCGCGTGCGATGGCGCGGGTCAGGCAGTCGGTGGCGATGGCGGTGATTTCCGTGAACTCGGCGGGTTCGTCCTTCAGCGGCCGGCGACCCGTGGAGGCGGCAAAGATCGTATCGCCGTCGAAGAGGGCATGGGCGAAGCGGAGGCCCCGCGCGATGCCTCCGTGGGTGGCGATGGCGAGGCGCTTGGCCTGGCCCTTCGTCAGCACAGCGTCGGTGGCGACAAGCGCGATTGTGGTCGCCGGCTGCGGGCCGCCTTTCCAGATCAGTTTGCGCTTTTCCGGCTCGATCCTTTGCGGCAGGCCGACGCCGCCGAACTCGCCGTTTTCCTCGAACCCGCCCGCCCAGAAATGCGGGCCGGTGCCGATGACGGCGGAGGCGACGGAATTCACGATCACCAGCGCGCCGACCGTATGTCCTGTCGAGGTGACGGCGCTGGCAGAGCCGAGGCCGCCCTTCAGGTTCGCTGTCGTCGCGCCGTAGCCGCCGCCGACGGTGCCAAGCGGGAAGTCGAGCCCCGCATTCTGCACGGCTTCGTAACCCAGTTCGCGATAGGGCGGATAGCGGCCCCAATCCTTGTCGCCGCCGTTGAGCAGGTCAAAGATCACCGCCTGCGACACCAGCGGCACGCGGGCATCCCTCACGGCGAAGCCGATGCCCTTTTCCCGCAACGCAGCCTGGACGCCGCTCGCCGCATCAAGGCCGAAGGCCGAGCCGCCGGAGAGCACGACGGAGTGGATGGCGGGAGCGAGCTTGTCGGGGTCGAGCAGGTCGGTCTCGCGCGTGCCGGGTGCGCCGCCCATGACGAAGCACGAGGCGACGGCGGGTTCATCGAACAGGACGGCGGTAACGCCCGATCCGAGGGCGGCATCGTGGATGTTGCCGACGCGCAGGCCTGCGATATCGGTGATGAGATTGCGGGAAACTGTCATGGTCGAGAATCCGTCATGGGCTAGAGCATCGGACCCAAAAGTGGACTTGCACATTTGGCATCAATCCGATGCTCACCTCCTTTAAAGAGCGCATCGTTCCGGGCGGAAAACCGAACCCACTTTTCCGCACGATGCGCTAAGGCAAGCCCAAAATGCGCGGGATCACAAGCTGGCGAGTCCGCCGGCCGCCGGCTTTCTTGTGCGCGAGCGAAAGGTTAGAAGGCCTCATGCTTAACGTCTCCCTCCCTGCTGCCGCGCTCGGCGGCCTCATTAGCTTCCTGAGCCCCTGCGTCCTGCCGCTGGTGCCGCCTTATCTTTCCTTTCTCGCCGGTACGACCTTCGACCGCCTGAATGAGGGCGACAGCGCCGTGCGGCGGCGGGCAGTTCTGGCCTCCCTTCTGTTCGTGGCCGGGTTCTCGACGGTGTTCGTGCTGCTCGGTGCGACGGCGTCCGCGCTGGGGCAGGCGATCCGGCAATATCTCGACGTTCTGAGCACGCTCGCGGGCCTCGCCATCATCGTGATGGGCCTGCATTTCCTAGGGGCGTTCCGGATCGGGTTTCTCTACCGGGAGGCGCGGTTCAACGTGAACCGGCCCATCGGCCTGTGGGGCGCCTATGTGATGGGGCTCGCCTTCGCCTTCGGCTGGACGCCCTGCATCGGCCCGGTTCTCGCCGCCATTCTCGCCGTGGCGGGATCGGAAGCGAGCGTTTCCCGCGGGGCGCTTCTGCTTGCCGCCTATTCAGCGGGCTTAGGAATCCCCTTCCTGCTCGCCGCCTTCGCCATGAAACCCTTCGTCGCCCTCATCAAGCGCATGCGCTCGCACTTCTCCATCGTCGAGAAGACCATGGGCGTACTTCTTATCCTGACGGGCATCGCCTTCCTGACCGGCTGGATCACCGACATGTCGTTCTGGCTGTTGGAGACTTTCCCGGTCCTGGGGCGGCTTGGATAATCCACGACAGGAATCGGGTCGTTCCTCACCGGAGAGCCTGCGATCCTGACGGTCCCATCAAGGAGATCGTCCATGTCGTTTCATGTTCGCGGGCTCGACGCCGCGCTTTTCTCACCCCTCTTCAACCTGTCCGAGGCGGAGCTTTCGGCCATCGGCGCGATCAAGGTCGTGGCCGACGAATCGGATGCCTATCCGTGCCGCGTGTCGCTGACGCGGGTGGAGAAGGGGAGGAGCTTCTGCTCGTCAATCATGTCCACCAGCCGATGCCGAGCTCGCCCTATCGCGCCAGCGGCCCGATCTTCGTCAGCCGCTCGGCCGGTACGGGGCATTACAGGAACGAGTTGCCGCCCATGCTGCGGGATCGGTTTTTGTCCCTGCGGGCCTATGATTCAAACGCCCTCATCGTGGATGCGGACGTCGCCGAGGGGCGGGCGGTTCTGGATGTCATCGAGCGATTTCTCGGCAATCCAAATGTGGCCCATGTGGATGCCCATTTCGCCCGGCGCGGATGTTTTGGGGCGCGGATCGAGCGCGAATAGGACAAGGAGGCGGTTATTGGGATTAACAGGCGGGTTGGTTGGACCTCTACGGCCGCTCCCAGCCGTATTCCGAGTAGGTTTGACGCTCTTCGATGCCAAGGAGGCCTTGGCGTATGTAGGGGATCATGTTGTGAGGGAGTGCTGAGACAGGCGCCCATATCAAGGTGTCGTGCTTATCAGGCTCACAGATCTGCGGCTCCCCCGCCCATTCGGTAGCCATGAAGAAATGGCCGAGCCAGTCGCGGCTCTCGGTAAGGCTGTGCAGTGTATGGGCGTGGCGCAGCGCGCTCGGCTCAAGCGTGATGCCAACCTCTTCCCTGGCTTCGCGGATTGCCGCTTCCAGTATGGTTTCATTCGCATCCAGACCGCCTGCGGGGATGCTCATATATCCGTCCATCCAGCCGGTATGGGCGCGGCGAAGCAGGCAGATCTCGTTACTGCGTCTGAGAACGACAAAGACGGATGCGGTGAGCTGATGGCGATGATGTGCACTCATTGGGGGCTTCTCACGAGAGTATCTTTTGGGAAAACGCCTTTGATTTCAGGCTCAAGTCCGGGGCAAAACAAAACCCGCCCTGTTGCCAGGGCGGGTTCCTTAAATCTCGGCGTGGGCCGATCGATTACATGCCGATCTCGTTGCCGGAATAGTCGATCTTGCCGTCGGCGCCCTTCTTCCAGACGTACATGATGTAGTCCGGACGGGTGATATCGCCCTTCTTGTCGTAGGAGATATCGCCGATCACGGTCTTGAAGGGCTTGCCCGAGTGCATGATGTCGGCGACCTTCTTGCCGTCCGTGCTGCCGGCCTGCTTCGCGGCTTCCGCCAGGATCTGGGTCGCGGCGTAGCTGTAGAGCGTGTAGGCCTCGGGGTCGAAGTTCTTGGCCTTGAACTTGGCCACCACGTCCTTGGCGTTCGGGTTCTTGCGCGGATCCGGCGAGAAGGTCATCAGGGTGCCTTCGGCGCCCGGACCGGCGATCGAGGTGAACTCGGCCGAGACGATGCCGTCACCCGACATGAGCGGGGCGTTGAGACCCTGGTCGCGCATCTGGCGGATGATGAGGCCGGCTTCCGTGTGGAGGCCGCCGAAATAGACCACGTCGACGCCGGCCTGCTTCAGCTTCGAGACGAGAGCCGAATAGTCCTTCTCACCCGGGTTGACGCCTTCATAGACGACTTCCTTGAGGCCCTTGGCGTTCATAGCCTTCATGGTTTCGTCGGCAAGGCCCTTTCCGTAGGGAGTCTTGTCGTGGACGACGGCGACCTTCTTGCCCTTGAACTTGTCGGCGAGATAGCCGCCAGCAACGAGGCCCTGCTGATCGTCGCGACCGCAGGTGCGGAAGGTGTTCCACATGCCGCGCTCGGTGAATTGCGGGTTCGTCGAGGCCGGAGTGACCTGGACGATGCCGGCTTCTTCATAGACTTGCGAGGCTGGGATCGACACGCCGGAGTTGAAGTGGCCGACGACGAACTTCACGCCTTCGGCCGCGAACTTGTTCGCTACCGAAACGCCCTGCTTGGGGTCGGACACGTCGTCGCCGATGACAACCTGCAGCTTCTGGCCGTTGATGCCGCCAGCTGCGTTGATGTCCTCGACCGCCTGCTCGACGCCGTTCTTCAGCTGCGCGCCGAAAGCGGCATTCGGGCCCGTGATGGGGCCGGCAACGCCGATCTTGATCTGCGCGTTGGCCGCGCCGGAGAAGGCGAGGCCAAGACCGAGCGCGACGCCGGTCAACAGCAATTTCTTCATGAGGTCACTCCTCTGGGTGGTTTTATAGGCCCCCTTCCTCGGGGCCGGTGTCAGCAGGTCAAAACCCGCCTTCCGCGTGACATCATGACTCTTTTTGAGCGGAAGTCACGCTGGAATTTCTTAGGCTTAGCCATTCGTATGAGAGGTCTTTTCCTTCCAGCCGAACGGCCCGGTGCGCTCGTAGAGCCAGCGATATTGGGACGTCATCTGGCGGGCGCGGTTGTATTGGAAACCCAGGGAACCGATGATCAGAACCACGATCGCGTCGACGGCATAATAATGGATCGATCGGAGTGTGCCCCCGAACAGCGCGAAGTGGATGAAGCGCACTGCGGCTGCCAGGATCAGCAGATAGACCAGAAGTTGCCAGTAGGGGCGCCAGGTGATCGCCATGGCGCGGCCGGTCATCCAGGCGGCGGCGCCGCCCATGATTACGGTGACGAAAAGAAAGAGCCATATCGAGGGCTCTTCGTACAGGATACCCTGCATCACTTGTGCCCTCCTTCGAGATAGGCGGCCTGAACCTGGGGATTGGCGAGCAATTCCTTGCCGGTGCCGCTCATGGTGATGTTGCCCGTCACCATCACATAGCCCCGATGGGCCAGCTTGAGGGCATGATAGGCATTCTGCTCGACGAGGAAGACGGTCATGCCGTCCCGCTCGTTCAGTTCCTTGATGATCGTGAAGATCTGCTTCACGATCAGAGGTGCGAGACCCAGCGACGGCTCGTCAAGGAGCAGGAGCTTCGGGCGACTCATGAGTGCCCGGGCGATGGCGAGCATCTGTTGCTCGCCGCCCGAAAGGGTGCCGCCACGCTGCTGGAGGCGCTCCTTCAGGCGCGGGAACAGGGCGCAGACGCGCTCCAGATCCTCGTTGAAATGGGCCAGCCCATTCATGGACGCGCCCATCTGCAGGTTCTCGAACACGGTCATGCGCGGGAAGATGCGCCGTCCCTCGGGGGATTGGGCGATCGACAGGCGGGCGATCTCGTGGGTCGGCATCTGGGTGATGTCCCGCCCCGCATAGGTGATCGTGCCTTCCCGCGCCCTCGGATTGCCGAAGATCGTCATCATCAGGGTGGACTTGCCGGCGCCGTTGGCGCCGATCAGCGTCACGATCTCGCCCTCGTGCACATCCATGTCCACGCCCTTGAGGGCGATGATGTTGCCGTAATAGGTCTTGATGCCACGGACGCTGAGCAGCGGCTGACGCGCCGCCTTGCTCTGGGGCGCCGTTGACGGGTTTGCTGCAGCGGTGCTCATGCGCCGATCTCCGCTTCGACTTTTTCAATCTCCTCGTCGGCGACGCCGAGATAGGCGGCGATGACACGGGGGTCGTTCTTCACCTCGGCCGGGGTGCCATCCGAGATCTTGGTGCCGTAATCGAGCACCACCACGTGATCCGAGATTTCCATCACCACCGACATGTCGTGCTCGATCAAGAGGATCGAGGTGCCGTGATCCTTGCGGATCGACATCAGAAGCTCGTTGAGCTCGTGCGACTCGCGCGGGTTGAGGCCGGCCGCCGGCTCGTCGAGGCAGAGCAGGAGCGGGTCCGTGCACATGGCGCGGGCGATTTCCAGCCGGCGCTGGTCGCCGTAGGGCAGGTCGCCGGCGGGGTCATCAGCCCGGTGGATGAGCCGGGTCTTTTCCAGCCAGAACTTGGCACGCTCGATCGCCTCCTTCTCGGCCTTGCGATAGCCGCCGATTCCGAGAACGCCCAGGAAGGTGAAGCCCGAAGCGATCATGAGCGGGTTGTGCTGGGCCACCAGCAGGTTCTCGAGCACGGTCATGCCGGAGAACAGGCGGATGTTCTGGAATGTGCGGGCGACCTTGCCCTTCCAGTTGATGTCGTAGCCCGGCAGCCGCTCCAGAAGCAGATGCGAGCCGTCAGGCTTCCGCAACGCAATCATGCCTTCCGTCGGCTTGTAGAAGCCGGTGATGCAGTTGAAGACCGTGGTCTTGCCTGCGCCGTTCGGCCCGATCAGCGCGGTGATGTCGCCGCGCCCGGCCTGGAAGGACAGATCGTTGATGGCGACGAGGCCGCCGAAGCGCATCGTCAGATGCTGAACATCGAGAATGGGATCCTGCTGCCAGCGCATTAGCCGTGTCCTTCTTTGACGAGGGAACCTGAAATGGCCTTGCGTTCTTTCAGGATCACTGAGGGTTCACGCTCCGAGATGAGGCCGCGCGGACGCCAGACCATCATGGCGACCATGCCCATGCCGAAGAGCAGCAGGCGATATTCGTTAGGGTCGAAACCCGCACCGAAGATGGACTGAAGGAAGTTGAGGTTGCGCAGCATCTCGGGGCCGCCGACAAGCACGATGGCCGCGATGGCGACGCCGATCTGCGATCCCATGCCGCCCATGACCACGATGGCCAGGATGATCGCCGATTCCAGGAAGTTGAAGCTTTCCGGAGAGACGAAGCCCTGGCGGACCGCGAAGAACGAACCCGCGAAGCCGCCGAACATGGCGCCGATGGCGAATGCCGTCAGCTTGGTGTTCGTGGTGTTGATGCCGAGCGAACGGCAGGCGATCTCGTCCTCGCGCAGGGCCTCCCACGCGCGGCCGATAGGCAGCCTGCGCAGGCGCATGGTCACGAAATTGGTGATCAGGGCCAGAACCAGGATGAGGTAATACAGGAAGATCATCCTGTGCATGCCGTTGAACTCGAGCCCGAAGGTGCTCGCGAACCCGCCTTCGCCCGCCGTGAAGGGCAGGCCGAAGAAGGTCGCGCGCGGGATCGAGGAGATACCGGCGCCGCCATTGGTCAGGTCCGTCCAGTTGATGAGGACGAGACGGACGATCTCACCGAAGGCGAGGGTGACGATGGCAAGATAGTCGCCCCGCAGGCGCAGCACCGGGAAGCCGAGGATCATCCCCCAGAAGGCGGCGAGGATGCCGGCGAGAGGCAGGCAGATCCAGAACGACAGGCCGAAGGTGGTCGAGAGCAGGGCATAGGAATAGGCCCCGACCGCGTAGAAGGCGACATAGCCGAGATCCAGAAGGCCCGCGAGGCCGACCACGATGTTCAAGCCCCATCCGAGCATCACGTAGGTGAGGATCAGGATGCCCAGATCGACCCAGTAGCGCGACTCGTTCAGCCCGCCCTGGATCAGATAGACCAGGAACGGAAAGGAGAGGGCGGCCCCCAGGAAGAAGGGGATGGCGAACTTGGATATATGCTGGAAGGCGCTCGGCTCGGCATGAACCAGCTCCGTCGCCTGATGGGGGTCGGGCAGGGCCTTGCGCGCGGCCCGCGTCGCCATGAAGGCGTGCTGCAGCAGGCGAAGCCCGAAGATGATGGCGCAGAAGATCGCGACCAGTCCCCAGCGCGGCGTCAGGAAGAGATCGGCGCCGTTCTGGTCCGTCTTGTAGGCCAGGATCGGGATGGAGAGGCCGAGCGCGATCAGCGCGGTGATCGCGGAGTCCTTGAGCGCCGTCGGGAAATCGAAACGGCTCGGTGCGGCCATGTCCTCGGCCGAGGTGGTGGTAATCGGAGGAGCGTTCATGGGCAGGCTCCTTAAACCTTCTCGACTTCAGGCCGCCCCAGGATACCGGAGGGCATGAAGATGAGGACGATGGCGAGGATCGAGAACGCGGCCACGTCCTTGTACTCGATGGAGAAGTAAGCCGACCAGAAGGTCTCGATGAGGCCGATGATCAGCCCGCCGAGAACGGCGCCCGGAAGCGAGCCGATGCCGCCGAGAACCGCCGCCGTGAAGGCTTTCACGCCCGGCACGAAGCCGTCATTGAAGCTCACGACGCCATAATACAGGAGGTACATGGTGCCCGCGACCGCCGCGAGGGCGGCGCCTATCACGAAAGTGAGGGAAATCGTCCGGTCCACGTTGATGCCGAGCAGCGCCGCCATCTTGCGATCCTGCTCGCAGGCGCGCTGGGCGCGTCCGAGCGAGGTCTTCTGGACGATGTACCAGAAGATGGTCAGAAGCACCGCAGTGGAGACCATGATGATGATCTGCTTGTAGGACAGGGCGACATTGTAGCCGCTCGCGCCCTGGAACAGCACGATCACGTCGCCGATCATGGGAGGCGTCGGCTTGTTGCGGGCGCCCTGAGCCACCTGGACGAAGTTTGACAGGAAGATCGAGACGCCGATGGCTGAGATCAGCGGCGCGAGGCGGAAGGAGCCACGCAGGGGCCGATAGGCGATCCGCTCGATGGCCCAGCCCCACAGGGAGGTGAGCGCCATCGCGATGACCAGCACGATGAGCAGCGCCAGCGCGATGGAGGAAATTCCGAGCCATGTGGTCAGAATCAGAAAGAAGATGAGAGCGATGAAGGCCGAGAGCATGAACACGTCGCCATGGGCGAAGTTCACCATGCCGATGATGCCGAACACCATCGTATAGCCGATTGCGATGAGGCCGTAGATCGACCCCAGCGTCAGCCCGTTTATGAGCTGCTGCACAAAAATTTCCATATCCTACCCTTGCCCCTCTGGAAGGGGTCATTCTTGGAGCTGTCCCAGCAAAGCACGATGCAATGGCAAGGCCAAGCCGGACATAAGGCGGGGGTCTGTAGCAAAGCGAGAGCCCCTCGACAACAATCTGTTAAGTTTCCCATAAATTTGGCTGATGGAACAGTGAAACTTGAGGTTTTTCACGAAGCTTTCAAAATCTTCGGATCGCGACCATATCCCTCCATGGCCTTGTGCTTTGCCAAAAAGGGTGGGAGAGGCTTTTACGGATTCAAATGTTGAAGACTCAGCCCGTCCCCAATTCCGCCGACGCCGGCACCCCCGGCCTCGATTCGGCTCTCTTTCGCGAGGGAATGAGCCGTGTCGCCGCTGCCGTTCACATCGTCACGACCGACGGCTCCGCGGGGCGCGCCGGCTTCACCGCGACCGCCGTCACGCCCGTCACCGACGATCCGGCCTCGTTGCTGATCTGCGTCAATGCGGCGGGCCGGACGGCTCAGGCGCTGATTTCGAACGAGGTGTTCTGCATCAATACGCTCGGCGCCGACGATATCCCTGTCGCCGATGCCTTCGCCGGTCGGGCCAATCTGCACGGCCAGGACCGCTTCACCCTGGGACAATGGGACACGCTCGCCACAGGCGCGCCGCTCCTCAAGTCCAGCCTCGTTTCCTTCGACTGCCGCCTCACGGACGCACGGCTCGTCGCCACCCATTACGTGATCGTCGGCGAGATCGTCGCGATCCGGCTCGGCGAGCCGAAACCCGCGCTGGTCTATCAGGGCCGACTCTATCATCGTCTTTGAAGGACCCGGGGTTCTACCCTTTGTTCCGAGGTCCCTGAGGCGCATAGGAACTCCAGCCGGTCAGTTGCACGAAGCCGTCGGGGGTAGCGATGACGAGATGGCTCCTGTGCCTGTGGACCAGCGTGCCGGGCTTGTGGAAGTGCTCCTCCTCCCAGCCTGATCCTTCCCAGACATAGATGTAGCGTGAATTGACCTGGGCGAAGGTCTCGATGGATCCGAAGGCGCGGATGGTGCGCAGCACATCGCCGACGCCTTTCGTCCAATCGAGTGTGCGTTGGGCCTGTGTCATGCGCGGCCAGTAGCTTCCCGTTCCCTGCGGCGTCGCCTGGGGCCAGAGCCGGGGCAGGTCTTCGGCCAAATGGGCTGCGATGCGCTTTGCTGCCATCTGGCATTTGGCGAGCAGCCTGTCGTGATTCTCGTCCGGATCGAGCGTGAAGCGATCCTGCGCGAGGATAGGGCCCGTGTCGAAAGTCGGGTCGAGGGCATGGACGCTCACGCCCCAGTCCGGAACCCGATCGAGGATGGCCTGAAAGAGCGGATAGGGTCCGCGCCCGACGGGGAGCGGGGAAGGGTGGAAGTTGATCGCATAGGGGAGGTAGGTCTCCCAGTCCTTGATCAGCCAGGGGTATCCTGCAACGACGAGCGCCTCGCAACGGAGGGCCTTCAGATGGGCGAGGTCGGCTTGGCGCAGGCGCGTGAACTGAACCGGCACCCGCAAGGCGCGGGCGCGGGCAACCGTCACGTCGTTGAAGTCGTAAATGCCGTCGCAGGGGCGGCTGAAGAGTTTCACGGGCTCCCAGCCCTTGCTGAGAAAAGTCTCGAAAACGTCCCCGAGAAAATCGATACCGGCAAAGGCGAAACGCATATCCTGCTTGAGCCTCCGAAAGGCTGAAGAATCGAGGGTTGCCTCTCGATGCCTGAAAAGTCGTTCCTCAAGCCACCCGATAAAGTTGCTTCACTTTCGCTCCGCGTGGCTAGGGCGAATCTTCAGTTTCGGTAAGCGACGCCGTCAACATCCGCCTGGAACCTCCGCGGATGAATTTGCGGAAGGTCGCGTTGTTGCGCAGGGCGATTTCGCCGGCGCCGATGACCGTATCGAGCGTCTGCGGATCGAGCTGGAAGCGGGTCGGGACCTCGTCCATGCGCTTGCGCAATTCCGGTCCCGCATCCTCCGAGGAGACCCGGCCGACGGTGAAGGTCACATCGCCGCATTTCCAGCCGTCCGGCGTGCCGCGCAGCTTCACGATCTCGTCGCTGGAAAGCGAGCAGCGCCAGCGCTTCAGGTCGTTCTGCCAGCCGGTCATGGTGGCGTTGAAATAGTCATAGCCCTTGTAGACCCCGGAATCGATGGCGACGTCCGTGACGATGCCGGCGAGCTCCATGCCCGAGGGCGAGGCGAGGTGCTCCGGCCAGTTGCCGGCAGGGCCTCGGCCCGCATCGACCACCAGGAACAGGAAGTTCTTCACCCGCACGGCCTGCTCGGCCGTCATCGGCATATAGGGCCGGTCGCGGTTGGTCCGTGCGATGGCAAGGGAATGGATACCGAAATTGTCGGTCAGGCCGCCGTCCAGAAGCTTCACATAGCGGAAGCGTTCCGGGTTGTTGCGGTATCGCACCATGGCAGCGGCGCTGGCGCGCAGGGTGGCGGGAGCCGTCCGGTCCTCGACGCCGCGCTGGTACCATTGCGGCACATGGCCGCCGCAAGACGAGCCGAAATTCTCGACATTCATGGGAATGAAGAGGCCGGGTACGGCAGCTGACGCCGCCACCGCCTCTGACAGGCGGACGCGGCCGAGATCGCTGCAGAGCACATTGAAGGTGACCGGCTCGAAGACGAAGGGGACGCGGCTGTAGATATCCGATGCGGCAATCCACACGAGCGGACGCTTCCTGGCGAAGAGATCGGCATAGGTCGCGCCGTCGAACAGGTTCTCGTCGAGCCAGTTCGGGAACTTGGAACGGTCGTTGACGCCGCCGTCGCTGACGATCCGAAGGACGTTCGCCAGCGAGACATCCGTGTCGAAGCCCTGTTCCGCATTGCGCTCCAGGAAGCGGGAGCGGAAGGTGGGCAGGCCGTCGCGACCCTTGAGGCCGAAATAGGCGGCGGTGACCGAACCGCCCGACACGCCGGACACGAGGTCGATCATATCCGTCATCCGCTGAGGGCCCTGATCGGTGGCCAGTTGATAGCGGTCGAGTTCGTTCAGGACGCCATAGGAGAAGGCGGATGCCCGCATGCCGCCGCCGGAAAAGGCCACGCCGACGACGGTCGATCCGAACTGGTCCGGGCCGAGCGGCCAGCCGCCCTGATCCGCCATGCTGGCGATGGGCCCGTTGATCGGCGTGTTGAGGGCTCCTCCGGCACAGGCCGACACCGCCAGCGCCAGAGCGCCCGCAATAAGCCCGCGGCTCCACAAACTCCGAACCATCGTCATCGTACCCCCACAGCCGACAGCGTAACGGAATACGATGACGGAGGGGAAGTCTCAATAGGCAGGCATTCCCTTTTGGCAGGATTTGCCTCTCGCGAAAGGCTCGTGCGCAAGGACCTGCGGGGATGCGACTTTCGGGATGGGAACCCGAAAGTTCGCGCGCGATTTAACCTTGAGCATGGGCCCCCGACGCCCTGCATCATTTCAGGCAAGGAGTTCGCATGGTCTCCAAGGATTTTATCCGCCAGCTCGAGGGCTATGGCCTCACGACCGCCAACATCCTCTATCGCATGCCCGATCATCCGCATCTTCTGCAGACCTTCATCTGGCAGGAATACGACCTGGCGCCCAGGTTTCCGGTTCTCCTCGAGTTCCTGGATTTCTGGCAGCGGGAACTGGCCGGGCCGCTTCATTCCGTCACGGTGAGCCATTCGCGCCTGATCCGCCCGGCGGAGTTCCGGGCAATCGAGGGTGAGATCTCCCTGCATTGAGGGGAGGACCTCAATCAAAACAAGGTCGTGACGGACTTGCGCACTTGGCCCGCAGGGTCAACTCGGGTAGAGAAGCCTGTCCGAGCATCCTCGAACTGACCAGGGCTCCTTGTTCTCCAACGCGCGTACCTCCCAGATCCTGGCTGCTCTGGCTTCCCAGCCAGGCGAACGTCTTACCGTCCGTGATATCATGGGCGTGCTACAGGACCGTGCCTTCGCCCTCCTGATCGTTCTGCTGGCGCTACCGAACTGCCTTCCCATGCCGCCCCCGATCCCGCTCGTCTGCGGCCTTCTGCTGGCGTTCGTCGCGGTCCAGATCATCTTCGGCCGCTCGACGCCGTGGCTGCCGAACGCACTCCTGAACCGTTCCATCGCCAGTGTGGATGTCGAGCGGGCGGTTGCCCGGGCACTGCCGGCCTTCCGCCGGCTCGAGCGCTTCTCGCGTCCCCGGATGACCTTCCTCGATACGCCCCTCACCATGCGCCTCATGGGCGTGGTCATTCTGGTGATGGCCTTGGGACTGCTTTTCGCGCCGCCCTTCGTCGGGCAGATCCCCATGGGGCTGGCGGTGTGCCTGGTCGGTCTGGGGCTGGTCGAGCGGGATGGGGTGGTCATCTTGAGCGGCCTTGTCATCGGCGCCATCGGCCTGATGCTCAGCCTCGGCTTCATCTATGCGATCTTTTCGGGGATCGAGTCGCTGTTTTAAGGAGACGGGCTCGTGAGCACGGGCCTCAGATCAGCTTCAATCCCTTCAAACTCGCATGCCCCTCGCGCCCGACGATGATGTGGTCGTGGACGATGATACCGAGAGGCTTGGCGACGTCGATGATGTCGCGTGTCATCTTGACGTCCGCAGTGGATGGGGTCGGGTCTCCGCTCGGATGATTGTGGACGAGGATCAAGGCGGAGGCGGAGAGTTCGAGCGCCCGCTTCACCACCTCGCGCGGATAGACCGGCGTGTGGTCGACGGTGCCCGATTGCTGCACCTCGTCGGCGATCAGGGCGTTGCGCTTGTCGAGGAAGAGCAGGCGGAACTGCTCCTTGTCCATGAAGGCCATGGCCGCGCGGCAATAATCGAGCACGGAAGTCCAGGAGGACAGGACGGGCCGTTTCGCCACCTCGCCCCTGGTCAGGCGGCGGGCGGAGGCTTCAACGATCTTCAGGTCGGTGACGACGCTCTCGCCGATGCCTTCCACCTCCATCAGCCGGGCGGGGGAGGCGGCCAGCACCTCGGCGAAGGTGCCGAAACGCTTCAGCAGCTCCTTGGCGATCGGCTTTACGTCCCGGCGCGGGATGGAGCGGAACAGGACCAGCTCCAAGAGCTCGTAATCCGGCATGGCATCGCCCCCGACTTCCGAGAAGCGGGCGCGCAGCCGGTCGCGGTGGCCGTGGTAATGGGGCGTATCGTCGGCGTCGCTCATGCGGCGGCGTAAGGCGGCTTGTCGTAGCCCTTGGGCGACAGGGTGAAGATCTCGACGCCGGTCTCCGTCACACCCACCGTATGCTCGAACTGGGCGGAGAGGGACCGGTCGCGGGTCACGGCGGTCCAGCCGTCCGAGAGCACCTTCACCTGCGGGCGGCCCAGATTGATCATGGGCTCGATGGTGAACAGCATGCCCGGCTTCAGCTCAACGTTATAGGCCGGCTCCACATAGTGGAGGATCGTCGGGGAATCGTGGAAGACCCGGCCGAGGCCGTGGCCGCAGAAATCGCGCACCACGGAGCAGCGCTCGGCTTCCGCATAAGTCTGGATGGCCGCGCCGATATCGTTGGTGGTCGCCCCGGGGCGAACCGCCGCGATGCCGCGCATCATGGCCTCGTAGGTGATCTCGCAGAGCCGTTGGGCCCGCCGGGGCACGTCGCCGACATAGAACATGCGGCTCGAATCCCCGTGCCATCCGTCGAGGATGAGGGTCATGTCGATATTGACGATATCGCCGTCGCGCAGGGGCTTGTCGTTCGGGATGCCGTGGCAGACCACGTGGTTGATCGAGGTGCAGATGGTCTTGGTATAGCCGCGGTAATGCAGGCAGGCCGGATAGGCGCCATGATCCCGGATGAATTCGAAGGAAAGCTTGTCGAGGGCGTCCGTCGTCACGCCGGGTTTCACCTTGTCGACGAGCATGTCCAGCGCCTCGGCGGTCAGGCGGCCTGCACGCCGCATGGCCTCGAAGGCTTCCGGGCCATGAAGTGGAATCTCGCTGGCCCGCTTGCGTTCGATGAGATCTGTCTCGGTCATTCTCGGTCCTTAAACTCAAGCCAGAATGTAGGGATTGGCACGCCCGACGCAAGCGAAGTCCTAAAGCATGATACGGCAAAATGGAAACGAGGTTGCCGAAAGATCGGGCTCCCGGCCGGCTTGCGATTGTAGCGCGAGGGTGTCATGAGCACCCCAACTTTTTGCCGGAGTCCGGCTTTCTGGTTTCTAGGTGACATGAACGATCCACGCCCCTACGGCGCCTATGCGCCCTCCGGTCTGGTTGACCTGGCGATTACCGGCACGCGCCGTCTGCCCCAGCGCTGGGCCACGCGCCGCATCGCCCTGATGCTCCGCCGGCTCGTCCTGCAATCCCTGAAGGGCGCCCCGCTCGACATCGAGACCTTTGGTGTGCGCATGCGGCTTCATCCCTACAACAATGTCTGCGAGAAGCGCATCCTCTTCACCCCGCAATACTTCGATCCGGTCGAGCTGGAACTTCTCGGCAGCCGGATCACGGAGGGGTTCACCTTCGTCGATATCGGCTCGAATGTGGGTTGGTACGCCCTTTTTGTCGCGGCCCGCGCCGGGGCTTCCGGCCGCATCCTGGCCGTCGAGCCGCAGCCGGAGATCTTCGACCGGCTGGCCTACAACATCCGCCAGAACCCCTTCGGCACGGTGAAGGGCGTGGCCTGCGCGGTGGCGGACAAGACCGGAGAGCTCACCCTGTTCCTCGACCCCAACAACCGGGGCGAATCGAGCGTGAAGATCGTCAGCTCCAGCCAGACCGACGCGATCCGGGTGCCAGCCATCACTCTGCTCGACCTTCTCGACCAGGAGGGCTTCACCCATGTCGACGCGGTGAAGCTCGACGTGGAGGGGGCGGAGGACCTGATCCTCGACCCGTTCTTCCGGGACGCGCCGGCCTCGCTCTATCCCTCGCTCTTCATTATCGAGGATGGCCGGGACCGCTGGCAGATCGACCTGCCGCAGCTCCTGGAAGGCAAGGGCTATCGCCTGATCCTTCAGACCCGGATGAACCTGGTCTTCGAGCGGGGATAGGTTCGCGCTTGGTTGAAACGCGGCAATCAGACGCCGCGTTTGTTGCCCCAGATCAGGACGTGCAGTTGCGGCAGGACCGTCGCCGTGAACCACCGGTCCGCCGCGACCCTGTCGATGAGCCAGCGGTAGCGGCTCATCAGCCCGTCGATATCGGCCGCTTCGCCGCCCTGGCCCTCATGGGTTTTCAGCGGGTCAGGATTTCCGACCTGAAGGTAGATCGGCAGAGACGGGTAACGGTTCGCCACGAGCCGGGCATAGGCATAATCGGCCTCGTCGAACACCACCACCTTCACGACGCGTTGCGGCCCGCCTTCCGCCGCCATGACGCAATCGTCTAGGGCCTGCCAGTCGGTCTCCATTCCCGAGGATGGCGGCTTGGGGCTGAGAAGGAGCCATTCGAGCGCCGCGAACCAGGGTTGCGGCACGCTGCCCTGGGTTTCCAGAGCGAAGGTGTATCCCTTCTCGCGCCCCAGCGCGATCAGCGGCGCCAGAGGCTGAAGAGCCGGGTTTCCTCCCGACAGGGACACGAGCACAGGCGTGGAGCCGGCCAGATCCTCGACCTGCGCCATGATCTCGGCCGGCGCCATCAGCGTCCATTCCTCACGGAATTCGGGCAGCACCGCATAGAGCGTATCGCACCAGCTGCAGCGATAGTCGCAGCCGCCCGTGCGCACGAAGACGGTCGGGCGTCCGATCAAAGGGCCTTCGCCCTGGATCGTCGGGCCGAAGATTTCGCTGATGCGGATCTTTCCCTTCATGGACGATATTCCGCCCAGGTTCTCGGGGTCTCGCTGACGCGGATTGCGGCAACTTCGTGCCAGCGCGCGCGGCACCAGTCATAGAGCCATTTGGCGAGCACCTCGCTGGTCGTCCGGTCGTGCCCGAGGACATCGTTGAGGTGACGGTGGTCGAGCTTCTCGTCGATGAACTCCTTCAGTTCCGAGAGTTCGCGGTAGTCGCGCACGAAGCCGACCGGATCGAGTTCTGCCGATTCCAGCACGACCTCGACCTCATAGTTGTGTCCGTGGAGGCGGGCGCAAGGGTGCTGCTCCGGCAGGCCGCCGATCACATGCGAGGCCGAGAACGTGAACCGCTTGGCGATGATGTACATGGCCGCGCCTATGACCCGTGCCTTGCCACATGCTCCCGGCACGCCTCGATCCAGAAATCCGGGTCTTCGTAAGGTGTCGGATCGTCCTGGCCCGCGAGATGAAAGGCCTCGCGCCGCTCGACGCAGGTGCCGCAGCGGCCGCAATGCAGAGTTTCGCCCTGGTAGCAGGACCAGGTCTGGGCGAAGGGAACGCCGAGCCGGGCGCCTTCGCGCACGATATCCGCTTTGCTCAGCCGTACGAACGGCGTGTAGAGGGCGATTTCCGCGTACCCATCCAGCGCGTGGCGCTGCATGGTCTCGAAGGCTTCGATGAAATCCGGTCGGCAATCCGGGTAGATGAAGTGGTCGCCGCCATGGACCGCCGCCGCCACGGCATCGGCCTTTTCCGCCGCGGCGACGCCGAAAGCGATGGCGAGCATGATGGCGTTGCGGTTGGGCACGACGGTGACCCGCATCGTGTCTTCCGCATAATGCCCCTCGGGAACCGGATTGTTGTCGGTCAGCGCCGATCCGGTCAGAAGGCGTCCGACCGCCGAGATATCGACGATGTCGTGGGGCACGCCGAGGCGCGATGCGCAGTCCCGCGCATAGCCCAGCTCCTTCTTGTGGCGTTGACCGTAATCGAACGACACGAGGCGGGTGAGGGTTCGCTCAGTGGCGACTTCGTGGGCGAGCGTGACGGAATCCAATCCGCCGGAACAGATAACGATGGTCTTCACGAGGGCTCCTTGTTTTTACCGGGTAGGCTGCGACCGGATCGGCTCACGTGCCGATGGACGTTGAAGCGGGGCCGCCTTAAAGGTGCCTCCGCTTTCGCGGGGTACAAAGACCCTTCGCGTGTGGATGTCAACAAAGACATCGCCGGCAGGCTCCGAGGCAGTCGTAGATCATTTCGCTCGCGGCGTGACGATCTCGATGGGGTGGTCGATCGTCACCTCTTCCGGGGTCAGGCGGCAGATATAGGCGTAGGATTCGACCCCGGCCGCCAGGGCATGGCGGAAGGCTTTATCGTAGGCGGGATCGATGTCGCGGGCGACATCGAAACGCTCCGCCCGCATCTGGATGACATAGACCAGTGCGGCGCGGGCGCCCGTGGCCACCATGTCGGCGAGCTCATAGAGATGCTTGGCGCTGCGGGCCGCGATGCAATCGGGAAACTCCGCAAAGCCCGCCTCGCGCATGAGGTGGCAGTTCTTCACCTCGAGATAGCAGGGCGGCTCGCCGTCCTTTTCGAGCAGGAAGTCGATCCGGCTGTTGCGACCGTATTTGACCTCCGGCCGCACGCGGTCATAGCCGGAAAAGGGCTCGAGCCGGCCCTCGCGCAGGGCCTCCGCCACGAGAAGGTTGGGGCGCGAGGTATTGATGCCGACGAGCTGGCTCGGGCCGCCGCCCGCGGCGACTTCCACGAATTCCCAGTTATAGCCGAGCTTGCGTTTCGGGTTCGAAGCGCGGGAGAGCAGCACCCGGGAGCCGGGCTCCTTCAGCCCCAGCATCGCCCCCGGATTGGCGCAATGGGCCGTGACCCGCTCGCCGTCGGCAAGGGTCACATCGGCCAGAAAACGCTTGTAACGCTCGATGAGGCGGCCCTCGAGCAGAGATTCCTGAAAACGCATGGCGATCCGTTATGAGGGGAGGGCTTCAAGGGGAACGGCTTGCGGGAGGCCGTCAAGGGACGGCCTCCCGCAATATGGTGGTTATGAAGGGTACCGCCTGCCCGTTTTCTCACGGGCGGCGATCCAGTTGAGGAGTTCGGTATCGAACAGGGAGCTCTCCTCCAATTGGGGCGTATGGCCGCTCCGGTCGAACACTCTCATCGTCAGGTCCCGGAACGAAGGGCGGAAGGGCTCCCACGAGGCATGCGGTGCCACCAGATAATCGAACCGGCCCATGGCGATGAAGACGGGAACATCCAGATCGGCCAGCCCCTTCGTGACGTCGATGTCGCGGAAGACCTCGCCCCACATGAAGTCGAACATCTCCATGTTCACATGGACATTCTCCCAGAGGGGAGATGCATCGAAGGTGTGGTCATACCAGCTTCGTGCGCCCATCCTGACGCAATAGGTGACGAACCTCTTCTCCGGCGATGCGGCCAGCTCGGCGGGGAGCCGTTGCATGTCGCTTTCGAACTGCGCTTTCCGTTCAGGGCAAACCGCTTCCCGCCAATGCTGCTCCGTCAGCGCCGCATGGGCCGGGCTATGACTCGGCCCGGTGCCGATCAGGACCGCGTGCGAGACATGCTGCGGATATTTCTTGGCGTATTCGAGGGCCATGTAACCATGGCCGGAATGGCCGACGATGGCGATCTCTCCGAGGCCCAAATGTTCACGGATGCGCTCGATATCGTCGAGGATGATATCGAGGGTGTACTCGGACATTGCCGCCTTTTCGGAGGAGCGGGCAAAGCCTCGATGATCGACGAAGACGAGCTTCAGCTTTCGCCGCAGCTCGGCCGAGAAGGTTCGCGGGTAGTAGATCGCGCTGCCGATCACGATGGCAGGCTTTCCATGACCTTCTACGGAATATTGGAGATCGAAGCTTCCGGAACGAAAGGTTCCGCGCACGACCTTATCTTCAGTGCTTTCGAGTTGGGACATCGATTTTACCTTAGCAGAGATTATTTGGCCGAAACCGTTGTTCCGGCATGCAAAAAGACGCAACAAAGGGCCCGATGAATCGGGGCGCGGTGCCGCGGATTTGCTCGAACAGCGTCGCTAACGGATGAGGGGCACGAAGAAGGTCCTTGAAACTCAAGCTCGGCGGGACTTGATGCCAAAGACGGGAGGGGCTTTCAAGCGCCAGACGCCTCTTTCGAGGGGAGAGGCCCCGGCCTCAGCCGAGGCCTTCGCTTGAGAATTGGCGCTTCAGGCGCTAAACGCCCCTAAAAGGACCGTTTCCATGGCCGTTTCCGTCACAGCCGCCCTTCTCATCATCGGCGATGAGATTCTGACCGGCCGCACGAAAGATAAGAATATCGGCTATATCGCCGAGTACCTGACCGGCATCGGCATCGATCTGCGCGAGGTGCGGATCGTGCCCGATGTGGAGGAGGAGATCGTCGCGGCGGTCAATGCTCTGCGGAGCCGCTATACCTATCTCTTCACCACCGGCGGCATCGGTCCGACCCATGACGACATCACGGCCGACAGCGTCGCCAAGGCGTTCGGTGTCGGGATCGATCACGATCCGCGCGCGGTCGCCATGCTGCGGGAACGCTACCAGCCGCATGAGTTGAACGAAGCGCGGATGCGCATGGCCCGTATTCCGGATGGGGCCGATCTGATCGAGAACCCGATCTCCAAGGCCCCGGGCTTCAGGATCGGCAATGTCTATGTCATGGCCGGTGTCCCGGCCATCATGCAGAACATGCTCGATTCCATCGCGCCCGGTCTCCAAACCGGCGCGCGGATGATTTCCGAAATGATCGAGGCGGAGGGGTTGGCCGAGGGCATCTATGCCGAGGGTCTCGCGGCTGTCGCCGCCGCCCATGACGGCGTGTCGATCGGCTCCTATCCGTCCTTCTCCGCGAGCGGTTTTCGCAACCAGATCGTCGTGCGGGGCAAGGATCCCGCCGCGGTTACTGCCGCCGCCGCCGCTATCCACGAATTGCTCGGTCGCCTCAAAGGCGATCGCAACCCCCTTTGAGTTTGCCTTAAATCCTGCAGCCCTACGAGTGAGCCGATGTCACCTACGTCCCCCAAAGCCTTCCCCGTCTCCTGGGATCAGTTCCACCGCGATGCCCGCGCGCTCGCCTGGCGCCTTACCGCCGCAGGCCCCTTCGAGGCGATCGTCTGCATCACCCGCGGCGGCCTCGTGCCCGCCGCCATTGTCGCGCGCGAACTCGACGTGCGGCTGATCGAGAGCGTCTGCATCGCGAGCTATCACGACTACAAGAACCAGGGCGAGCTGCAGATCCTCAAGGACATCGCACCCTCGATCAAGGCCATCGGCGGCGGCACGGGCAAGGGTGTCCTCGTGATCGACGACCTGACGGATACGGGCAAGACCGCCAAGATGGTGCGCGACATGCTGCCCGACGCCCATTTCGCAACAGTCTATGCCAAGCCCGCTGGACGGCCGATGGTCGAAACCTTCGTGACGGAAGTAAGCCAGGACACCTGGATCTATTTTCCGTGGGATATGGGCCTCGCCTATCAGGCGCCGATCCGTGAAGGCTCGGCCGGGTAACATCGCCTATAGGAGAGCGCCGTGGCCGAGTTCGATATCGCGAGTACGCGAAAAAGCCTGTTCGGCGCCCTTCTCGATGCGCGGGATCGCTTCGGGCGCAACAAGGTGGCCCTGGAGGATCTGGAGCGCCAGCCGGTCACCTATGGCCGCCTCGTCCTTGCCGCCCTCGTGCTCGGCCGCAAGCTGGCGGGACTGACGGCACCGCGCGAGACGGTCGGCGTGCTTTTGCCCAATGTGCAGGGCATCGCCGTCACGCTGTTCGGCCTCAACGCCTTCGGGCGTGTTCCCGCCTTCCTGAATTTCACGGCCGGCATCAAGAATTTGAAAGCCGCCTGCGAGATCGGGCCGATCCGTACCATCGTCACCTCCCGCCGCTTCATCGAGCAGGGCAAGCTCGACGACGTGATCGCGGCGTTGGGGGAGGGGCGCGAGATCGTCTGGCTGGAGGATGTCCGCGCCACGATCACCAGTCTCGACAAGCTTCGCGCGCTCGTCGACAGCTGGATGGCGCGCCGGGTCCATGCGAAGGCCAGTGTCGATCCGGACGATCCGGGCGTCGTGCTGTTCACTTCCGGCTCTGAAGGCAGGCCGAAAGGCGTCGTGCTGTCGAATGCCAATCTCGTCGCCAACGCCTATCAGGTGAAGGCGCATGCGGGCGACGTGCTGACCCCGGACGACGTCTTCTTCAATCCGCTGCCGATCTTCCATTCCTTCGGGCTGACGGCGGGGCTCCTGACGGCCGTCCTCAACGGCATGAAGACGGTGCTCTATCCGAGCCCGCTGCATTACCGGCAAATCCCCAAGCTCATCGCCGGGACGCGCGCCACGATCGTGCTTGCGACCGATACTTTCCTTCAGGGCTACGCCCGGGCGGCGGGAGAGAACGATCTCGCCAGCGTGCGCTACGTGATCGCCGGGGCAGAGCGCGTGAAGGATGAAACCCGCAAGCTCTGGAGCGCGCACGGCACGGTCATCCTGGAAGGCTATGGCGCGACCGAATGCGCGCCGGTGATTGCCGTCAGCCTTCCGGACCGCAACCGCACCGGCTCGGTCGGTCCGTTGCTGCCGGGAATCGCCTGGCGCCTCGACCCGGTGGAGGGTATCCACGAGGGCGGACGGCTGAGCGTGCGCGGGCCCAATGTGATGAAGGGCTATCTCGATCCGGATCATCCCGGAAAGGTCGATCCGCCGCCCGAGGGCTGGCATGACACGGGCGATATCGTCTCCATCGGTGACGATGGGATGGTGACGATTCTCGGCCGGGCGAAGCGTTTCGCCAAGGTCGCCGGGGAGATGGTGTCGCTTGCCGCCATCGAGACCGTGGCGCAGAGCCTCTGGCCCGCCTTCAACCATGTGGTCGTCGCCTTGCCGGATCCCCGCAAGGGCGAGCAGATCGTGCTGATCACCGACAAGCCGGATGCGGACCGCGATGCCCTTCTGGCCCATGCGCGGGAGCAGGGCTTTCCGGAGCTCTGGGTGCCGAAAGCGATTCTCGTCTCCAGCATTCCCGTGCTCGGTTCGGGCAAGACGGATTACCCTGCCGCCGTCGAGATGGCCCGGCGGCTGCAGGCGATGCTTTAGCTACGTAAAAGCCATCCAAGGCGCTGGCCGAGAGACGTTGGCCGGTCACAAATCTGTGTTACCCGCTTTGCCGTTCCGGTGTCCGGTCTAATTTCTCTTGGACGGCAATATTTTGTTGGATCGGCACCATGAAGAAGCTCGCCCTCGTCCTGGCTTTAACGGCGCTGGCTTCTGCTGCCCAGGCGCAGCAGCGCCCCTTCACGCCTGCGATGCCCTGTCGGCAAGCCCAAGCGATCGTCGCCGCGAATGGAGCTGCGGTGCTCGGGACCGGAACATATACATACGACCGCTATGTCCGCGATCGCGGTTTTTGCCAGATCGACGAGTATATCGAGCCGGCATGGGTGCCGACGCGGGATGCTCCGCAATGCCCGGTTGGTTATCGCTGCCGCAGCGGCCCCTACGACTTCTTCAATCCCTGACGCTCCCAAGGGGAAATACTGCCGCCGGGCCTGCTTGGCGCAGCAATAACAACTATCAAGTGCTGTGACAGTAGGGAGAATACGACGCTACTTGTATTCAATGCGATCGATGAGATTCGCCCGGCATGTCGACTGCTGAATCTATTGTGTTCAATTTGACACAGCTGTTTGAATAGCAAACTCAAGTACTTCTTAATTATCAAATTATTAGGAAAAACTACCTTTTTGAGCCATTCTTACCTCTTTCAGATAGTTGTTTCCGTGTCCCCTCTAACTATCGTTGCGTCACGCTTAGGGACTTCGCCCTGAGGGTTCGACATTTCGGAGACACCTATGAAGCTCGTTCAGAGTCTTCTTCTTGGTTCGGTTGCCGGTTTGACCTTTATTGCCGGCGCTCAAGCTGCCGACCTTCCCGCCAAAAAGGCGGCTCCTATCGATTATGTCCGTGTCTGCTCCACTTATGGGACGGGCTTCTTCTACATTCCGGGCACCGAAACCTGCCTGCGCGTCGGTGGCCGCGTCCGCGCCGAGTACCTGTACAGCGAGCCGATCGAGCGTACCGATGATGCCGTCGGTTTCTATGTTCGCGGCCGTGTGCAACTCGACGCCCGTACGGCGACCGCTTACGGTCTCCTGCGTTCGGTCGTCCGCTTCGAGATCACTCGCAGATCGGGCACGCCGCTCAATGGCGTCGACGGTACGATCACGACCTCGCCGCAGGTTGCCGAAGCGTTCGTCCAGTTCGGCGGTTTGACCGCCGGTCGCGTGATCTCGTTCTTCTCGGACGGCGATCTGCCGACGGAGCATTTCGGCACGCTCCGCTTCGACGACGCGCCCGACGTCGACCTGTTGGCCTATACCTTCACGTTCGGCAACGGCTTCTCGGCCACCCTCTCGATCGAAGACGGCCTCGAGCGCCGCCAGAACGATTTCATCGCCGGTGGTTTCGCTGCGGTACCTCTTGCTTTTGCCGGCCAGCGCGCTCCGGATCTCGTCGGTAACCTGAAATATGAGGGGACCTGGGGCGGAGCTCAGCTCTCCGGCGCCGTTCACCAGATTCGCAGCGTCGCTCTCATCAATCCGGCGACCGGTCCGGTCATCTTCGGTCCGGGCATAGCCGGTACCGTTCCCGATACGGACTATGGCTTCGCAGCCGCGGCTTACCTCCACGCCAACCTGCCGACGATTGCGCCGGGCGATGCGATGTGGCTCGCCGCGACCTATACCAATGGCGCTCTCGCCTATATGAACGGCGGCAACTCGGCGCTGAACGTCGATCCGTTCAACGCACTCGTCGTGAATGGCGGGCTGGGATTGGTCGACGCTTTCATCAATCCGATCACGGGTGACATCAAGCGCGGCCATGGCTGGTCGATTGCCGGCGGTTTTCGTCACTACTGGACCCCCTCCATCCGTCAATCCGTCTTCGGATCCTATATGCGTGTCGAGTATGGCAGGGGCGCTTCGTCGGTCACTCCCGCAGGCTTCGTTGTCGGCCTGACGGACTTCAACGAATGGCGTCTCGGCTCCAACATCATCTGGAGCCCTGTGAGCGGTTTGGATCTCGGCCTCGAGGTGATCTATGCCCGGGTCGATCCGCGCGGCCGCGTCTTCATCCCGGCCACGGGCCTGGTTTTCGGTCAGGAGAGTGGAGTGGAAGGCCGTCTGCGCGTCCAGCGTGACTTCTAGCGCATAGGAGGATTCCAAAAGTGGACTCCACTTTTGGGGGCGAGGCTCTAGGAAATCACCCTGTTGATATTAGAAGCCCCGGTGGAAGCACCGGGGCTTTTTGATTCCAGGGAGACCTGTTCGAGTGCCGGTCCAGGCTCCAAGGGTGTGGAGTTTCTGCCACACCTGGCACGAAACTGCCGGAACCCCCGCCGCGATGATCTCTCTTTGGGCAGAAAGCAACATTGTTGAGCTGACTCTGCCTCCGCCTGCGATTGCCTCCGGAAACGAGCTCGCTAATGTAACATTCCTACATTAGCCGTGGTCATCCGACCTCGCTCATTCGGAGAACTTTGATGAAGCTCATCCAGAGCATTCTGTTCGGATCGGTTGCGGGTCTCGCCGCCGTTGCCGGCGTTCAAGCTGCCGATCTTCCCGCGAAGAAGGCGGCTCCTGTCGAGTATGTCCGCGTCTGCACCACGTATGGCGAGGGCTTCTTCTACATCCCCGGCACGGAAACCTGCCTGCGCGTCGGTGGCCGCGTCCGCGCCGATTATCTGTATGCCGAACCGCTCACCCGGCGCGATGATGCCATCGGCTTCCGCGCTCGCGGCCGCGTCCAGCTCGACGCCCGCACCGCGACCGCTTACGGGCTCCTGCGCTCGGTCGTGCGCATGGAAATCACCCGCAGTTCGGGCGCACCGTTCGGCTCGGTAAATTCCGCGGGCATTGGTACGATCAGCACGAACCCCGAGATCGCACAAGCATTCATCCAGTTCGGCGGCCTGACCGCCGGTCGCGTGACGACCTTCTTCGACAATGGCGACCTGCCGACCGAGCATTTCGGTACGCTGCGCTTCTCGGATGCTCCCGACGTGGCCCTGTTGGCCTATACCTTCACGTTCGGCAACGGCTTCTCGGCCACCCTGTCGATCGAGGACGGCCTCGAGCGTCGCGACAACGGCTTCCCGGATGTGGGCGGACCAGCTGCGACGGCCCTGCGTTATGGCGGCCAGCGCGCTCCGGATCTCGTCGCCAACCTGAAATATGACGGCACCTGGGGTTCCGCTCAGCTCTCCGGCGCGGTTCACCAGATCCGCAGCGCCAACCTCGTGACGCCGTTCGGCACGACCTTCGCGACCTTCCCCGATACCGAGTACGGCTTCGCCGTGCAGGGCAATGTCGGCGTGAATCTGCCGATGATCGCACCCGGCGACGCCCTGTGGCTCAACGCGGCCTATGCGAACGGCGCTCTCGGCTACATCACCGGTGGTTCGACCGATGGCCTCAGCGCGGGCATTCTCAACGTCCTCCTGGCCGATGCTTATGTGAACCCGATCTCGGGCAGCATCAGCATGGGCCGTGGCTGGTCGGTCGCCGGCGGTCTGCGTCACTTCTGGGCCCCGACCGTTCGTCAATCGGTTTTCGGTTCGTACGCGCGCTTCGACTATACGGCCGCCGCAGACCTGGTCGGCCTGACGGACTTCAACGAATGGCGCGTCGGCACCAACGTGATCTGGCAGCCGGTCTCCGGCCTCGAGTTCGGCGCCGAGGTGATCTATGTGCGCCTCGATCCCCGTAGCCGCGTCGCTCTTCCCGATGGATCTTCTATCGGCTCCGACAGTGCCTGGGAAGGCCGTCTGCGCGTCCAGCGCGACTTCTGACCGGCTCCGTTCCGATAATGAAAGCCCCGGTGGAAACGCCGGGGCTTTTTGTTTCGGGGGGCCCTGGACGAGGGAAAACCGAGCGATGCATCGTCATCACGGCTTGGCCACGTGCCAGGTATTGTCGACGCCATCACCCGTCGCATCGCCGGGTTTGAGGTCTTTCCACCACGTATAGAGCGGTTTGCCCCTATGGGCCCATTGCCGGGATCCGTCGCCACGCGCCACCACCGTCCATTGGCCGGACGATCTCGCTCCCGCAGCGGCCAGCAAGGGCGGCCAAGTCTGGGCGCATAGTCCGCTGCAGTTTGATTTTCCTAGGGTGTCGCGATCGAAGACATAAAGGGTCATCCCTCTCGCATCGACCAGCACCGGACCCTTGCTCGTCTCGCCAATCTTGGCCGGCTGCGCGAGAGCCGCGGGGGCTATCAGGAGGAACCCGGTAAGCAAGGCAACAACGCGATGCTTGAGCATGAGAGGTCTCCTTGAGCGGTTCGCCTGCATAAGACGACCTGAGCAAGGCATGATCGTTCCGGGCCTAATGCTTAAGGGCAGGGGCTCTATCGTGACGGGCGATGTGGGAGTGCGCGGCGGGAATCGCTGTCCGGGATATCAGGATTCGGTGCGCGGCCCGGCAAAGGGAAAGACCCGGTGCCGGACCGGGTCCTGCGAATGGAGCCGCATCGCGCGATCAGCACTCGGTCTTCTTCGTGGTCTTGGTATCGCCGAGCTCGTTGGTTTTCTGCTTGACCTCCGTGTTGCATCCGACGCTGCCCGTGGTCGTCACGGAGGTGGATGAGGGCTCGCTCGGCTCGGCCTTTCGCTCGATGGTGGTCTTGTTGCCGAAAAGCCCGTCCTCCTTCTTGATCGTGGTGGTCGTATCCTGAGCGAAGGCGGCAGTGCTGAGGATGCTTGCGGCAAGAACAAACGCCAGTTTCTTCATCTTGCAGCTCCATGAAGCGGTTACGCGGAGCGAACGTCCTCGCCTAGCGCATCGTTCCGTGCGGAAAAGTGGACCCGGTTTTCCGCACGGAACGATGCACTCTTGATAAGGAGAAAGCATCGGATTGATCCCAAAAGTGAAGTCCACTTTTGGGATCAATCCGATGTTGTAGGCGGTTGTTCCTGATTCGCCTTGTGGTGACAGGTCAGTCCGCCGCGCGACCCCCGGACGCATAGGGGCCAGCTCGGCCATATGCGAGGTCAAGGGTCCATAACATGACAACCGAACCTATGGGGGCGACATGCACGATTGGGAGGTTTTGCTGCGGGGCGACACGCAGGTGTTGTTCAATGACGGCCAGCTGCGGGAACTTCTGGCCTACGGCGACTGGAAGGTATTCCTCGCAGGCTATATGGGCATCGTGATCGTGCTGCTGATGATTGTCACGAAGACTCCGCTCAAGGATAAGTACAACCTCAAGACCATTCTCATGGCCACCTTCGGCTGGCCGCTGATCGCCCCCTTCTTCGTCTGGCGTGCATTGGGCAGTCGGTAATGGCGGGAGGGATGCGAAGCCGGAGATCTCCTGCTTTGCACTTGCAGCGTAACAATTATGCGATGAAACGTTATTGTTGATTTTATTCTTTGCGTAAGCTTTGCTGGATTAACGTTTCTGTCATTATCTGCGATGTAATCGTTTGCATGGCGCTCATGTAGCCATGATGAGGAACGCAATGACCGAAGAAGAGATTGAGGTCGTAGCGGCAGAACTGGCAAAGGTCGGGGGTGTTGCCTGGTATCCAGGGCGCGGCCGTGGCCCAATCCTAAGGGCGGTGAGTGAGCGCTACAGGGATCGGGCCCGTGTCGCTATCGCGGCCCTCGAGCGTTTCAGGGCGAGCAAGGAAGGCGTTGCCGCGTCACAAGGCTCCATCACGGAAAGTCCCGCCGCCGATGAGAGCCCAGCCTCGGGGCCTGACGACCAGCTCCGGGCTGGGATCATCGTGGTGTATCGTCCTCCGGGCGACCAGAGGGCGATCTCCTGCATGATCGATAAAATAGAAGGCGGCCGTGCCTATCTGATCCCTTGTCCCAAACCCGATGTCGGTTGGGTATCCCTGGATGAGCTCTCGCCGGTGAACCCTGAGGATACCCACAAGCGGAACGGCTGATCGGGAGGCAGGAAGGTTTGCTTATCTTGCGGTGTTTGCAGGAGCCCTATAGAAATCGTCGTCCAGGGATTCTCGTTACGCTGGTTTCAGATGCGCTGCTTCTTTCATCTTGTGAATGGCCACGAAGCAATCCTGGATGAAACAGGCGTCGAGGTTCCTGACCTTGAGGCCGCATGGCATGAGGCGCTGAGCGCCATTCGAGAATTGCAGGAGGAGCAGGACGGCATAGCCGAGGAGTGGAGCGGCTGGCATCTCGATGTCGTTTGTCCCGCAGGAAACCTTCTTTACTCCCTTGATCTCAACGCGACTCTGCACTGAACGGAGAGATCAGGTGCGTAAGCTTGGCCTGTGTTTCGCCCGCCGTTTGCTTATCCGCTGCTTCGCCCGGGCAACCGTGACCGCAGCGCAGGAAGACGCCTCACCTCATTGATATGATCCGCGACCAAATGCGCTCCGATGCGGCCGTGCGGACAGGGCTAGGCAGCAAGCGGATACGGAACACGGCGTAAAGGCCGGAACGGATATCCCTCGGCTCGGTTGCCCTGATAGCGGAACCGACAATCCAAGGTGAAGCCATGCCACGCTACTTCTTCAACGTGCATCTCGGTGAAGACGTTCTCGAGGATCCGGAGGGACAGGAATTCCGCGATGCGGATGAAGCCTGGGAAGCAACGCGGGCAACCGCACTTGATCTCATGAAGGCAGAGTTCTCACAGCCGGTAAACTGGGCCTCGTGCTATATCGAGGTGAAGAACGAAGCGGGTGAGATCATCCTGGAGTTTCCGTTCCTTGAAGCCGTCGACATGACACGGCAGCTGCATTGAGAGGCATGCAAGTTCGGCTTGCTCATAGGCGCCCGCAGATTCAGGCGGCGAGGCTGCGATCCCTGCAAAATCTCTTTCATGAGGGAACCGGCAGGAGGCTTGGCCGTTGGCAGGGTGAGCTTCGTCTTTTCTCCTCCAAGGTACCTTGAGCCCGATGGCAGCCCCATCGGGCTCCTTTCTTTACGATGCAAGGAAGCTTCGGCCTGCAGCGGCAATTACTTCTTCAGGCACAAGGAACGAGAGCTCGTAAGATGTCGTGGTGCGGACGGCGGGGGTCGAACCCGCACGGGCATAGCCCGAGGGATTTTAAGTCCCTTGCGTCTACCGGTTTCGCCACGTCCGCATCTGAAGATGACGGTTATCGGGCCACGCGGGAGAGCGCAAGTCCATCAGGGGCGAAAGCCGTAGAGCCACGCATAGCGGTCCGTCATGCCGGCCGGTCCGAGGTGGCGCATGACCTGGTCGCGGCCGAAGGCGATCAGGCCGCCCGCGTGATAGATCCGGCCGTTGCGCCGGGCATGCTCCTGAACCTGCCTTGCCCGCTCGTGGCGCCGGGCTTCGTAAGCTGCGAAAGCCGGTTGGATATCGGACGGGGCCTGTCCCAACAGGGCGCTGAGGGTGGCCGCGTCCTCGATGGCCAGGGCCGCTCCCTGCGCCAGGAAGGGCAGGACGGGATGCGCCGCGTCGCCCAGGAGCGCGATGCGTCCTTGCGCGAGCCGCCCGACCGGGTGGTCGAACAGGGACCAGCGCAGCCATTCCTGCGGCTCCGCCAAGAGCTTGCGCAGGGCAGGGGCCGCCGTGCGGTATTGAGCGAGCAGGTCCTCACGATTCCCTGGCGCGGACCAGCCTTCGACGGGCGTGGCGCTTTTCTCGATGGCCACGATATTGATCAGCTTCCCGCCCGCGATGGGATAATGCACCACATGGCCGCGGGAGCCGAGCCAGAGGCCGGTCTCGTTGCCTGCAAGCTCCGGAGGCGCCGCGCTGCGGTCGATCGTCGTCCGCCAGGCGATGTAGCCGCGGAAAGTCGGAGCCTGGGTGTCGCCCAGAGCCTGCCGTACTCTCGACCAGACCCCGTCTGCGCCGATGATCGCATCGGCCGTCAGGGTCTCGCGGACATGACTGGCCGTGACCGTCGTGAGAGATGCCCGGTCCGGCCCGTCGGCGATATCCTCGACCTTGCGTCCCATGACCATCCGGATGGTCGGCTCGGACCTGACGGCATCGAGGAGGATCGTCTGAAGGTCCGCCCGGTGTACCACCCAGTAAGGCGCGCCGAATCGCTCGCGCATGAAGGCGCCGAGCGCGATCTGGCCGATCTGGCGGCCGGAGCGGATGCTGCGGATGATTACCCGCTCGGGCTCCGTGACGACCCGGCGCAGGGCTGGGCCGAGGCCCCAGTCGATCAGGATGCGGCTTGCATTGGGCGAGAGCTGGAGACCCGCGCCCACCTCGCTGAAGCCGGTCCGCCGCTCGATCAGGGTAATGGCATGACCTTGCCGGGCGAGCGCGAGGGCCGCCGTGAGACCGCCGATTCCAGCCCCGACGACGGCAATCGAGAAGCCGGCCACCGGGCTACGGCGTCTCGGGCTCGACGTCCACTTCCCACATGCACTCGGCCGGACGGGCCTCGTTGGGCTTCAGGGAGGGCTCGTATTTGTAGAGGGTCGAGCAATAAGAGCAGACGATCTCGTCCTCCCGGCCCATATCCAGGAAGATATGCGGGTGATCGAAGGGAGGCTTGGCCCCTATGCACATGAACTCCTTCGCGCCCACGTGAATGACGGGAACGCCGGGCTCGTTGTGAAAGTGGGGGGTGACTTTTTCAGCCATCGTCTTTGCTCTGAACCTGAGGAATTTGCGCGCACCATAATGTCGGATTTGTCGTGCGCCTAGAGTCTTTTCCAAGCTCGCTTCCGTCATTGCGGAGTGGCACCCCTCCGCAGCCTCATCCTGAGGAGCGAAGCGTCTCGAAGGATCAGGCGTTTCCAGCGTGCACTGGACCCTCCTTCGAGATGGTCACTGCGTGACCTCCTCAGGATGGGGATGGAGAATGAGGCAGAAGTCGGACTCACTCCCATTCGGAGATTGCACCCGACACGAAGCGTGCCTTAGGGTGCGCCCCACTCGATACAAATTCCGACATGTCCGGGACCCATGCGCTACTTCAATTCCAATGGCGTCAGCATCGCCTATATCGACGTCGCCCCTGAAGGGGGGCAGGGCGAGCCGGTCCTGCTGATCCACGGCTTCGCGTCCAACCACACCGTGAACTGGGTGAACACGCTCTGGGTCAAGACCTTGAGCCGGGCGGGTTACCGCGTCATCGCCTTCGACAACCGGGGGCATGGGCACAGCGAGAAGCTTTACCGGCCCGAGGATTATCATTCCCATCTGATGGCCGAGGATGCCCGCAGGCTTCTCGATCACCTCGAAATCGAGCGCGCGGATGTGATGGGCTATTCGATGGGAGCGCGGATCACCGCCCATCTCGCACTGGCCTCTCCCGAGCGGATGCGCTCTGCTATCCTCGGTGGTCTTGGCATCCACCTCGTCGAAGGCGTCGGCCTGCCGCTCGGCATTGCCGATGCCATGGAAGCACCCTCTCTCGACGATCTGACGGATCCCATGCAGCGCATGTTCCGCGCCTTCGCCGAGCAGACGAAGAGCGACCTCAAGGCGCTCGCCGCCTGCATTCGCGGCACGCGCCAGTCCCTGACGAAAGAGGAAGTGGCTTCGATCAAGCTGCCCACCCTGATCGCCGTCGGAACGAAGGACGATGTGGCGGGGTCGGGCCAGGAACTCGCAGCATTGATGCCGAATGCGGTCGCCCTCGACATCCCGGGCCGGGACCACAACCTCGCCGTCGGCGACCGGGTTCACAAGCAGGGCGTGCTTGAGTTTCTCGCCCAGCGCCCTGATCCGGATAGTCGAAAAGCCTCATATATGTAACGCTTAGCGCCGGATCTTGGCCTGGAAAATAAAGTCGGGATGGTCTGCGCCCGCGCGACTTCACATTCCGATTCAGGTCTTCCGGACTAGCCCGTTGATTTGAGAGGCGCCCCGGTCCATTTCCCTGAGAGAAGGGAAAGGGTGCATGACCCGGCTCGACAGCGCCATTCGGCGATTGACGGCGCAGCGCGATCTTCTGGATTGGGCCAGCCGCGCCATCGATCCGTCCGGCCTCGTGCTCGAGCTTGGCCTGGGCAACGGCCGCACCTACGACCATTTGAGAACGCGCCTGCCGGATCGGGAGATCTACGTCTTCGAACGGGCCCCCGCGGCCCATCCGGATTGCATGCCGCCGGAAGAATATCTGATCGTCGGCGATATCTTCGAAACGCTGCCTTCGTTCATCGAGCGCTTCGGCCCGCACTCGGCCGCGCTGATCCATGCGGATATCGGTACGGGCGACGAGGAGGTAAACAGCGAGCTTGCCTCGAGGCTCTCGCCCATGCTCGACGATCTCCTCAAGCCCAGCGGGCTTCTGCTTGGGGACCGGAGTTTCCAACTGCCCCATTGCAGTGACATCACTGCGCGGACCGGTATCCCGAAGGGGCGCTATTTCGTCTACAGGCGGAAACGGGAGCGCCACTCCGTGCCGCATGGGCTCCAGGCTAACGCCCGGTAAAGACCGGCGCGCGCTTCTCCAGGAACGCCTTTCGCCCCTCGACGGCATCAGCGCTGTCGAAACAGGCATCGGCCAAGGCGACCGGATCCGCGCCGGGCCGGACGATGCCGAGAGCGTCGTTGATCGCGGCCTTGGCCGCCCTGATCGTGAGAGGCGCATTCCGCGCGATGTCCTGGGCAAGCGACAGGGTTTCCGCCTCCAGCGCCTCGTCGGCAAAGACGCGCTGGACGATTCCGAGCCGTTCAGCCTCCTGGGCTCCGATCCGCCGCGCCGTATAGAACAGATCGCGAGCCGCGGGGCCGCCGACAGCCGCCGTCACTAGCCTCATCGCGCCGGGCGGATAGCCGATTCCAAGCCTTGCCGCCGGAATGCCGAACTCCGCATTGTCCGACGCGACGCGCAGGTCGCAGGCCAGTGCGAGGCCGAACCCGCCGCCGAGGCAGAAGCTTCGGATCATGGCGATCACCGGTTTCGAGCAATGGGCCACGGCCCGGAAGGCGGCTTCGTTCGCCGCTTCATAAAGTCGCCCGCCGGCTGCGTCAGCCCGCGCCGTCTCGAACTCGGCGATATCGGCCCCCGATGCGAAGGCGTTGCGACCCGCTCCGCGCAGGACGATCACATGGACACGCTCGTCCCGGTCGAGCGCCGCCACGATCGTCGGCAAGGTCTTCCACATGTCGAGATCGAGCGCATTGCGCTTGGCGGGGTTGTCGATGGAGACCGTGGCGACGGCGCCGTCGAGGGAAACCACAAGCTTGGGCGTGGGCGACGAAAAAAAGACGCTCATGGAAAATTCTGACCTATGGGAATGGGGAACAGGTGCTTATTTATGCTAGTCCAGATCCTGGTCCGGCAGGGAGTAGATCATGACACAGACACGGATGAAGCCGGGAGCGCCGGATCGGATTGCCGGGACCGTCGATCCTCTCTGGAATCGGCTCCGCTCGGAAGCGGAGAGCGTCGTGCACGAGGAACCGGCTCTCGCCGGATTCGCCTTGAGCGCGATTCTCCAGCAGCCGAATCTCGAATCCGCCATTATCCACCGAGTCGCGTCGCGTTTGAGCCATGCGGCGGTCGGGGCCGATATCATCGAACAGACCTATCTTGAGGCCGTGGCGCAGGAGCCTGCGATCGGAGAGGCGTTCCGGGCGGATATCCGCGCCGTGCTCGACCGGGATCCGGCCACGACGCGGGTGATCGAGCCCGTGCTCTATTTCAAGGGCTTCCATGCGATCCAGACCCATCGTCTGGCCCATTGGCTCTGGCATCACGACCGGCAGGATTTCGCGCTTTATCTTCAGAGCCGCTCCTCGGAAGTCTTCCAGACCGACATCCATCCCGCCGCCCGGATCGGCCGCGGCATCTTCCTCGACCATGCCACGGGCCTGGTGGTCGGCTCCACCGCCGTCGTGGAGGACAATGTGTCCATGCTCCAGAACGTGACGCTCGGCGGAACGGGCAAGGAGAGGGGGGACCGCCACCCGAAGATCCGGCACGGCGTGCTGATCGGCGCGGGCGCGAAGATCCTCGGCAATATCGAGGTCGGCCATTGCGCCCGGGTCGCCGCCGGTTCCGTCGTGCTCAAGCCCGTGCCGCACAATGCGACGGTGGCCGGCGTTCCGGCGAAGGTCATCGGCAGCGCCGGATGCGCCGAGCCCGCCCGCTCCATGGATCATTTCCTGTCCGAAATGGAAGGCATCTGAAGCGCTTTTCCTTCGAGAGGACCTAACGCGGCTTGCCCGCGTTGGCCCGACATGGCAAGTGCTGCACCCATGCAATCGAAGAAAGGGTTCGCGGTGGATAAAACTGAGATGGCGAAAGTCGAGCGGTATCTGCGCCAGACTTTTGCAAACCACTCGATCCGCGTGGTCGGTCGTCCCAAGAAGACCGATTCGGCGGAAGTCTATGTCGGTGAGGAATTCCTGGGCGTTCTCTTCGTGGATGACGAAGACGGGGATCGCTCTTTCAACTTCACCATGGCGATTCTCGATACGGACATCGAGGATTGATCGGCGGAATGCGCTTCAAATAAGCCAGAGCATTTTTCATGAATTTCGGCTCATGAAAAATGCTCTTTCTTTTTAAGATTATTGAAGAGACGCATTTTCCACCCCAAAGGCCGGTGGTCACTTCTGCTGAAAAAGCTTTAATCTGAAACGTCAGCCCGTTTCCCCTTCCGGATCTGAAGATGCCGATCTACAGCCTCGACGAACGCGTTCCCGTCCTGCCTGAGCCGGACCGGTTCTGGATTGCGCCGGATGCCCATGTGATCGGCAGCGTGCGCCTCGGATGCGATGTGGGCATCTGGTTCGGAGCCGTATTGAGGGGCGACAACGAGCTGATCGATATCGGCGATGCCACGAATATCCAGGAAGGGGCCCTCCTGCATACGGATCCGGGCGCGCCTCTGAGTATCGGCGCCGGCTGCACGATCGGCCACCATGCCATCCTGCATGGCTGCACAATCGGCGGGAACTCGTTGATCGGGATGGGGGCGACGATTCTCAACCGCGCGCGCATCGGCGCGAATTCCATCGTGGGCGCCAATGCGCTCGTGACGGAAGGCAAGGAATTTCCGGACAATTCGCTGATCGTCGGCGCTCCGGCGCGGGCGATCAGGGTTCTCGACGAGGCCGCCATCGAGCGGCTGCGCGCTGCCGCGCAGGGCTATGTGGAAAATTGGAGGCGCTTCGCGAAGGGCTTGAAGCGGATCGACTGACCCGCTTCGCTTTTTATCGACGCATCGTTCTTGCGAAGAACTGGGATCCGCTTCTCCGCAAGATGCCTTAACGGTTCGCCGTCGTCGTCGGCGAGGTGACTCCGCCGAGCGAGACCCAGCCGGCCACGTTCTGGCTTTCCCGCTTGATATAGACGTAGCCGGTCCGATCCCACGGCAGGACCGCGGAGGTCTTGTTGTCGAGGACGTAATCGCCCTGGCTGGTGCGAATCGTCAGCACAGCATGGCCTTCGCCCAGCTCGTCGATCACGACGGTCATGCGCATGGCGCGGCGGGGCAGGCCGTTCTCGGCCAGGATGCGGCGCTTGAGAAGCTGAAAGTCCTCGCAATCGCCCTTGCCGTCGTCGGGAAAGCTCCAGATGTCGACGACGCCCCAGTGATCTATGTCGGTCACGGCCCTGATGGTCGAGTTCACGCGCTGATTGACGGAGGTGATCAGCTTCCAGACCTGGGGCGTGAGTTCGATGGTCTGCGCCTCGGCCGTATTGACAGCGCATTCCGACGGGTAGCGTTCACAGAACTTCACCCAGCCCAGGATCGGCTTCGCTTTGCCTGCGTCGCCGATCGATTGACCCGCCGGTGGAAGAGAGGCCAGAGTCTGCGCCTCGGCCAAGGATGCCGGGATCAGCAGGGAGAGGCTGAGAACGGCAGCGTGGACGATTTGAGATGAAATAACAGATTTCGCAGTCTTGCCGAAGAAGAAATTCTTAAAAAGGCTCTGCCTCATGCCCCACCAGCCGGTTAATGTTCTTTTAACCAAACTGACACGGTCGGATTCGAGGCTCAAGCAGAAAGTAAAAGGTGAGTTAACGCGTCGCGCCCCCCATCGGTTCCATTATGGTTAACAAAAATATCAACCAAGGTTGCGACGGCAGCTAAGCCTTTGTAACGGCTCGCTTTCGAACTTACATGTGAGGAACGTTAGGGCAACTCCTTCTTTCGTGTCGAACAGCACAAAAGTTGATATTAGTCATTTGCGCCGCGGAACGGTCCGCCGGGCCGTTGGTCACGTGGCCGCTTTATGCAAAGCTTCCCTCATGTCTCAGAACCTCGCCCGGCCGGCCCGTGAACCGATCCTCAACATCCCTGCCGTTGTTGCCTTGAGTATTGGCGGCCTGATCGCCATTCACGCGCTGAGACAGTTTCTGCCGGAGGATACGGACTTCAGGCTCATCATCGATTGGGCCGTGATTCCGGCGCGCTGGTCGGTCGCCTATGGCGGGGTTGAGCCGCAGGAGGTTCTGGACGCGTTGCGGCGAGCGACACCGGAAGGCGAAGCCTCCGCGCTTTTCGCCTTGGCGCAGTTCGTCTTGCAGGATGGAGAAGGCAGACCCTGGACGGGATTGACCTACGCCTTGCTGCACGGCTCCTGGGCCCATGTGCTCATCAACAGCGTCTGGCTCGCCGCTTTCGGGACGCCTATCGCAAGACGATGCGGGGCGGGGCGCTTCTTCCTGCTGTCCGCCGCCTCGGCGATCGGCGGGGCCATCTTCTATACCTACATGAATCCTCTTCAGACCCTGCCGATGATCGGCGCCTCGGCGGCCGTATCCGGCATGATGGCCGCGGCTTCATGGTTCATGTTCGCTCCTGCCGATTGGCTTGCCGAGGGGCGTCTGCCGCATCCGCATGAGAGGCCGCGCGAGAGCCTGTTCGACATCGTCCGCAACCGCCAGGTTTTGATCTTCCTCGCGGTCTGGTTCGCCGCCAATTACCTCTTCGGCTTCGTCCAGCCCTTCGGCGTCACGGATGCGAGCATCGCCTGGGAGGCCCATATCGGCGGATTTGTCGTCGGATTGGTGCTTTTTCCCTTGATCGACCCGCTTCCGGCCCGCCAAACCCGTATCTCTGCTTGAAAAGGACGAGGTTTCGCCGGATCATCCTTCTGCCGAGGCTGAGTTCGCTCTCATCCCTTATGGATAGCGGTTGCCATCGGCCTTGCGGGTGCGGGGAAGGAATGAGGCGCCGCATCCGCTCAACGGAGGCGAGTATGTCCGTCAATCGTATCCTTTCGACCAAGGGCCGCAACGTCGCCACGATCGATCCGAAGAGTACTTTGGGCGAGGCTGCCCATATCCTCTCGGAGAGGAAAATCGGTGCGCTTCTGGTCAGCGACGGAACGCGGCCCGTCTCGGGAATCATCTCGGAGCGGGATATTGTCCGAGCCGTTTCCGCCCATGGGGCCAAAGCTCTCGATGAGCCGCTTTCCCGTTTCATGACCGAGAAGGTCGTCACCTGCACGAGCCGCACCGCCATCAAAGAAGTGATGGAATCCATGACGAACGGGAAATTCCGCCATGTCCCGGTCGTCGAGAACGGAGCGCTCGTGGGGATCATCTCGATCGGCGACGTGGTGAAGTTCCGGCTGGCCGAGATCGAGGCCGAGACCCAGGCGATAAAGGATTACATCACCACCGGCTGATCAGACGACCTGCGACTCCCGGATCAACTCCAGGATATCCGGCACGGCGCGCTCGGTTGCCTGCCGCCCCAAGGCGATGGATTCCTCCGCCCGGTGGAATTCGAACAGGCCCATCTTGGCGAGCTTGGGGGCGATCATGATGTCGGGCGGATCGCCCGCCAACCGCGACCGGGCGATCCGGTCCTGCGTGATATTGAAGGCGTCGACCATGACCGTTGCAATGCCTGGCGCATTGGGCTTGCGCGGCTTGCTCGCAAGCGACGCCGAGAAGATGCCCCAGCGTTTGGGCTCGACCATCGCCTCCTCGATCTCCCGCTCGTCGCTGGCCTCTTCGGTATCGTAGGATTGAATGACGGTGCCGCGAATGCGGATTTCGCCGTTCAGATTCACGCAGATGACCAGATCGGCCCCGAGGGCGCGGGCGGCGGTGATCGGGATGGGGTTCACCAGCGCGCCATCCATCAGCCAGCGCCCGCCGACCAGCACGGGGTCGAACACGCCCGGCAGGGCGTAGGATGCGCGCATGGCCTGAACCAGAGGGCCGCGGGTCAGCCAGATTTCATGGCCGGACACGAGTTCGGTCGCGATCGTGCAAAATTTGATCGGAAGCGTTTCGACCTTCTGATTCGTGAGATCCTGATCGAGCAGGCGCTGCAGGCGCCCTCCCGCGATCAGGCCCGATCCGCTGATATGAAAGTCGAGCAGGCCCATGACCCGGCGTTTCGTCAGGGAGAGGGCGAAGGCTTCCAGCTCGTCGAGCTTGCCCGCCGCATAGCAGCCGCCGACCACGGCGCCGATGGAGCATCCGGCGATGACGTCTGGCACGATGCCGGCATCGCTCAGGGCGCGCATGACACCGATATGGGACCAGCCACGCGCCGCTCCGCCGCCGAGAGCCAGTCCGATCTTGATCCTCGTGCGGGAATCCCGCTCAACCGGTGCATGCATGTCGGTGGTGCCCCCGCCCCCTGACCCGGCGCTCCGCCGGGCGATGTTGTCCCACAACATGGCCGAACTCCCAGACCAGCCTTCTCTATGCCATGACCCCCATGAAGGTCCTATGAATAACGCACGACAAGCTTATCGGGTCGCTCGTCACAAAGGCTAACGGGGCGCGGGCTGGAGCACACGCCGGGACACGAGAATGATGGTCAAGGCGCAGAGAACGAGCAGCCCCAGCATGGCGCGCAGCCCGATGATGTCGCCTCCGAAACCGATGAGAGGCGGGCCGAAGAGAAGGCCTGCATAGCCGAGCGTTGCGACCATTGCGACACCCATGCTCGGCGGGATTCCGGGCGTTTCGCCCGCTGTGCTGAAGAGCACCGGCACCACATTCGCCAAACCCAGCCCGACGAGGGCAAAGCCGCTGGAGGCGATCAGGGGCAGGGGAACGGCGATGGCCAACACGAGGCCGGAGGCGGCCAGCACTCCACCCAGCGTGACGGTACGGACGCGGCCGAGGCTGCGGACGGCGAAATCGCCCATGAAGCGGCATATCGTCATGGTCAGGGAGAAGGCGGCAAAGCCGGTCACTGCCGTCTCAAGGGTCGCGCCGGCGACGGTCTGGAGGTAGATCGCCGACCAGTCGACCATGGCGCCTTCCACGAGAAAGCAGAGAAGCGTTAGGACGGCCAGCCCCATGATGGCGCCTCGCGGCAGGGCGAGACCATGCCCGCCGGTTGACCGCTCCTCCTCATTGATCGTGAAGAAGAACGCCGTCAGGAACAGCAGGCCCATGCCGGAGCAAGACAGAAGCAGGGTGGGGACAATGTCGAATCCCGCTGCGATCAAGGCTCCGGAAGCCGATGCCCCCATCAGGCCGCCGAGGCTGAAAAACGCATGGAAGGAAGACATGATCGGCTTGTTCCAGGCCCGCTCGACCACGGTGGCATTCGTGTTCATGGACACGTCCATGGCCCCATTGCAGGCGCCGGCGAGGAGGGAGGCGGCGATGAGCGTGGCGAGCGTCGGGGCAAGGCCGGGAAGGAGGAGCGTCCCCGCAAAGGCGAAGGCCGAGATCAGAACGACCCTTCCGCTCCCGATGAAGGCCGCGAGCCAACCGATGACCGGCATGAGAATGACGGCGCCGAGCCCGAAGGCAAGAAGCGCGAAGCTCAGTTCGCCATCGGACAGGCGGAGGGTCGCCTTGAAGCGGGGCAGTTGGGCAGCCCAGGTTCCGATGCCGAACCCGTTGCCGAAAAAGATGGCGCTCGTGGCTATCCGGGCCATGAGGAGGTCATGTCGTGTCATTCCGTGGCCCATAGCAGACCGATCCTGAACGATCACCTCCCCAGAAATGGATGACAGCCTGCCGATACCGGAGAGCAATCTTCACCTCTGCCCTGGGGGGAGGTGTTTGGTGCTGCCTTGCTCTCCTCCCCGCAAGGGGGAGGGAAGAGCCGCGCGCCCTCACCCGAAAGCGAGACGGGCCTTGCCGTCCGAGGCCACGACCTTGCGGTAGAAGCAGGAGCGGCGGCCCGTATGGCAGCAGCCGCCGTCGCCTGCGACATCGACCTTGAGCCACAGGGCGTCCTGGTCGCAGTCGATGCGCATCTCCACGACCGTTTGAATCTGCCCGCTCGTCGCACCCTTGTGCCAGAGCTCCTGCCGGGAGCGCGACCAGTACCAGGCTTCCCCGGTCTCGATGGTTTTCGCGAAGGCCTCGGCATTCATATGCGCGACCATCAGAAGCTCGCCGGTCCCGGCATCGGTCGTGACGCAGGTGATCAGGCCATCCGCTCCGAAACGGGGCGTAAGGGCTTCTCCTTCCTCCAGATCAGCCTTGGAGCCGGGGGCGGGGAAGGGGTGGGACGCGCACATGGGAAAGCCTCAACGGGAAGCGGGACGTCATGCCCCGATCAACTTTGCAAAACCCTCATCCTGAGGAGCAGCCGTCAGGCTGCGTCTCGAAGGAGATTCCAGTGTGTGCTGGAATCTCCTTCGAGACGGTCGCTGCGCGACCTCCTCAGGATGAGGGAACGGAGTTAAGCCAAGTCCTTCAAGGAATAGCCCGGAGCGGAGAACGCCCTCAAGCCTTACCGTGCCGTACCAGGGTGAGGAAGCGCACCTGTTCCGCCGGATCGTCCTTGAACGCACCGGTGAACTGGCTCGTCAGGGTCACCGCGCCCGCCTTCTGCACGCCGCGCATGGACATGCACATATGCTCGGCCTCGATCATCACCGCCACGCCGCGGGGTTCGAGAGCTTCCTCGATGGCCGTGGCGATCTGCGACGTCATGGTCTCCTGGGTCTGGAGCCGCCTTGCATAGACCTCCACGAGGCGGGCGAGCTTAGACAGGCCGACCACGCCCTTCGTGGGGTAATAGCCGATATGGGCCATGCCGTAGAACGGCACCATGTGGTGCTCGCAATGGGAATAGAAGGGGATGTCGCGCACGAGTACGATATCGTCGTAGCCCTCGACCTCGGCGAAGATCTTGTTGAGAACCGCGTGCGGATCGTCCTTGTAGCCGGAGTAGAACTCCTTGAAGGCCTTGGCGACCCGTTTGGGGGGATCGACCAATCCCTCCCGCTGCGGATCGTCGCCTGCCCAGCGGATCAGGGTGCGAACGGCGGCTTCGGCTTCCTCCCTGCTCGGGCGATCGGCATGCTTGTCGGCGACTGTGTCCATACGCGTGGACAAGGACTTAACCACATCCATGTGGAGCCTCTCCTTGAACTCTTTACCTTGGGAAGCTTGGCTGCTTCCACCATTTCATCCCATTCCGCTTGCAGGGTGACAAGGCCTGGGTCGCAGAAGTTGACCACCATGCTTATATTGGGGCAAAATCCTCCATGTCGACCGATATGGCTCATGCTGAACGAAATATATAACAGGCGCATCCTCGAACTCGCCGCCGATATCCCCCATCTCGGGCGGCTGAAGAGTGCGGATGCCAGCGCGACAGTCCATTCCAAGCTGTGCGGCTCGACCGTCACCGTCGATCTGAAGCTCGACGGTGACGTGGTGACGGATTTCGCCCATGACGTTAAGGCCTGCGCCCTCGGCCAGGCTTCCTCGTCGATCATGGGCCGCTGCGTGCTCGGCTCAACGGCCGGGGAATTGCGCGCGATCCAGGAGACGGCGAGGCTCATGCTGAAGGCCAACGGCGCGCCGCCCATCGGCAAATGGGCCGATCTCGAGGTTCTGGAGCCGGTGCGGGATTACAAGGCCCGCCATGCCTCGATCCTGCTGACGTTCGATGCGGTCGTCGATGCGCTCAATCAAATCGAGGCCCGGCGCGTCAGGGACGCGAGATAAATGCCAAGCCCCGTCCAGCAGGCGGCGCATCTTGCGATCAGGGGCTATCAGCTGACCTTGTCGGGCCTGATCGGCCGCCAGTGCCGCCATCTGCCGTCCTGCTCCGAATATACGGACGAGGCGATCCAAAGGCACGGCTTCTGGGCCGGCGGCTGGATCGGCTTCGCGCGGATCTGCCGCTGCGGTCCTTTCGGCACGTCGGGGCTCGATCTTGTGCCCGAAATATTGCCCGATGGTTCCGCCTGGTATAAGCCCTGGTCCTATGGTCGCTGGAGAGGCGTGAATGCCCCGGCGATCACCTGCGAGTCGGTCGAACCTGACGGCGGCTGACTTCTCTTCGTATCAACCCATCCGTCGGCCCCCGCTTACCTGCTCCGTTGGCAGGAGTGAGCAAGGAGAACCTTATGATTACTCTGACATTTCCCGATGGTGCTCAGCGCCAATACGCCCCCGGCACCACCGGCCGTGAGATCGTGGAGGGCATTGCCAAGTCGCTCGCCAAGCGCACCGTCGCCATGGCCCTTGACGGCACGGTCACCGATCTCTCCGATCCGATCACGAAAGACGCGAAGATCGAGTTCCTGAACCGCGAAGACCCGCGCGCGCTGGAATTGATCCGGCACGATGCCGCGCACGTGCTTTCTGAAGCGGTGCAGGAGCTTTTCCCGGGAACGCAGGTGACTATCGGTCCCGTGATCGAGAACGGCTTCTATTACGACTTCGCTCGCAACGAGCCCTTCACGCCGGAGGACTTCCCCGCCATCGAGGCGAAGATGCGCGAGATCATCGCGCGCGATAAGCCTTTCACGAAGGAAGTGTGGAGCCGCGACAAGGCCAAACAGGTCTTCAAGGATAAGGGTGAGACCTATAAGCTCCAGCTGATCGATGCGATCCCGGAGGGCCAGGATCTCAAGATCTACGCGCAGGGCGACTGGTTCGATCTCTGCCGTGGTCCGCACATGACCTCGACGGGCAAGATCGGCACCGCCTTCAAGCTCATGAAGGTGGCGGGCGCCTATTGGCGCGGCGATTCCAACAACCCGATGCTGACCCGCATCTACGGCACCGCCTGGACCTCCCAGGAGGATCTCGATGCTTACCTGAAGCAGCTCGAGGAAGCCGAGAAGCGCGATCATCGCCGCCTCGGCCGGGAGATGGACCTGTTCCATTTCCAGGAGGAGGGGCCGGGCGTCGTGTTCTGGCACCCCAAGGGCTGGACCGTGTTCCAGGAGCTGATCTCCTACATGCGCCGCCGCCTCAAGGGCGACTACCAGGAGGTCAACGCGCCGCAGATCCTCGACAAGGCGCTATGGGAAACCTCCGGTCACTGGGGCTGGTATCGGGAGAACATGTTCGTCACCAAGACCGAGGACGAGCGTGTCTTCGCGATCAAGCCGATGAACTGCCCCGGCCATGTGCAGATCTTCAAACACGGCTTGAAGTCGTACCGCGACCTGCCGCTTCGGCTCGCCGAGTTCGGCGCGGTGTCGCGCTACGAGCCGTCGGGTGCCCTGCACGGGCTGATGCGCGTGCGCGCCTTCACGCAGGACGATGCGCATGTGTTCTGCACCGAGGATCAGCTCGCCGCGGAATGCCTGAAGATCAACGATCTGATCCTCTCCACTTACGGCGATTTCGGCTTCGACAATATCGTCGTGAAGCTCTCCACCCGGCCGGAGAAGCGCGTCGGCACGGATGAGATGTGGGATCATGCGGAGGACGTGATGATGCGTGTCCTCAAGCAGATCGAGGAGCAATCGGGCGGGCGTATCAAGACCGCGATCAACCCGGGCGAGGGCGCCTTCTACGGGCCGAAGTTCGAATACGTGCTGCGCGATGCCATCGGCCGCGATTGGCAATGCGGCACCACGCAGGTCGACTTCAACCTGCCGGAGCGCTTCGGCGCCTTCTATGTGGATCATGACGGTCAGAAGAAGACGCCGGTCATGGTTCACCGCGCCATCTGCGGCTCCATGGAGCGCTTCGCCGGCATCCTGATCGAGCACTTCGCCGGGCATTTCCCGCTCTGGCTCGCGCCGGTTCAGGTGGTGGTCGCAACCATCACCTCGGACGGCGATGCCTATGCGACGGAAGTCGTGAAGGCAGCTGAGCGCGCGGGCCTGCGCGTCGAGGCGGATCTGCGCAACGAGAAGATCACCTACAAGGTGCGCGAGCATTCGCTCGCCAAGGTGCCGGTGCTTCTCGTGGTCGGCAAGAAGGAGGCCGCCGAGCGGACAGTATCGATCCGCCGCCTCGGCAGCCCCGATCAGAAGACCATGAGTCTCGACGAGGCTCTGAAAGCCCTCGTCGCGGAAGCCGTCACCCCGGATCTCAAGCGCGCGGCCGAGGCCGTGTCCGAGCCGGAAGGCCATGTGACACTCGACGGTCACCACGTGGTCGAGCGCACGCTCGCTTGATCGTGGGATGGTGGACGCCACGCCATTTCCCTCCCCGCAAGGGGGAGGGAAGGGCGCCGCTCTAACTCGTCTGACGCTGCCGGTTTTCCTTCCTCGTGGTCCGTCCATCGGGGGGCGAGCCGGCAGCATTTCCTTCCGTTCCGCTGCTGGGCACCGTCCCTGACGTCTTATCCTGCCGATACTCGCCGACGTGCAGGTTGTTCTGCACATGGGTGACGCCTGAAACGGATTCGGCCAGGTCTTCCGCCCAACGCTTCTCGCGGCGGTCGCGGACGACGCCAGTGAGCGTCACTTCCCGATTCAGAACGACAATCTCGATCTCCGAGGCATCGAGGCGGGAATCGTCGGTCATGCGCTCGTTGATATCTTCCCGAATACGCTCGTCCGAGCGCTGATAGTTGCGCGGGCCTTTGCCCCTATGCTCGCCGCGGCGCACCTCGCCCCGGCTGCCGGTGGCATCGTTGCCGAAGCGGGTATTGCCGGGGCCGCTGCCGTAATTGCTGTGGTCTCGCCTTTCATTGACGAGGCTCCAGGCGCGCTCGCGGCCTTGCATGCGATGCTCGCGCGCGGTGCTGTCGTCGCCGGGATGTTCCCAGTAGCCGGTTACGCTCGCGGTGCCGAACTGGCGCGGGCGGTAGCCGCCTCCGCCGGGGCCGGTGTCGTAGCGGTCGTAATCCTCGCCGTAATTCTGGTATCCATCGCCGCCGAACCCGCCGCGCATGAGCGGGTTGCGCATTCTCTCTCCGACAGGTCCGCCGGTGCTGCCGAAGGCGGCGCGTCTGTCGTCCTCGTCGCGGAACCGGAAGTCGTCCCGGCCCCGCTCATCCTCGCTGCGTCGGAACAAATGGCGCGAACGTGTTGGCCGATCGCGCTCCGCGTCCCGTCGCCGTTGGTCCAGATCGCGGCGCTCGTCGGCACTCAGATGTTCGGGACGCTGAAGCGGGATGCGCGAACGATCCGGTTCGGACGGCGTCGAGATGCGGTGAAGGGCCCGTGATGCGTCCTGCTCCCGTTCCTCCGCCAGGTCGCCCAGAGCAACGATGCCGACCAGATGCTTGTCGTGATCGACGACCGGGAGACGCCGGATCTGATGATCGCTCATGAGTTCGACGATGTGATCCACGTCGTCGTCGTCGAAACACCACCAGACATCGTCCGACATGATGTCCCGTACTGCGGTCTGATCCGGAACGAGGCCGACGGCCGTCGCGCGGACGGTGATGTCCCGGTCGGTGATCATGCCCTTGAGCCGCCTTCCGTCGCAGACCGGCAGCGAGCCGACATTCATCTCATCCATGAGCCTCGCCGCTTCGCGGATGGTCCGGTCGGGCGCGATCACGCGCACGTCGCGGGTCATGACGTCTGCAATCCTCATGAGCTTGCTCCCGTTATGGGTCGCCCGTGAAAGCTTGAAGCCTGAAGCCCGGCGCGACCGCTCGTCAGAGACCGGTCAATGCCGCGGAGAGGGAAAGGTTCAGGATATCCGGCCAGAAGATCAGGGCTTGGCGACGATCTCGATGTCCCGGTCGAGCCCGCTTTCCACCTTGAACTCGCGGGTATGCACCTTGCCCTCGTGCCTGGCGATCAGAACGTAGTCGCCTTCCGCCAGGGTTACGGAGGGAAATGCGCCGATGGCCTCGCGGATCACGTCGCCGCCGGGAGTCAGCACGCTGAAGGCCGTGCCCGCGAAAGCCTCGCCGCCTTCCGCCGCAACCAGCTTGAGGGTGACGGTCGCAGCCCGGTGGTTGAGGGTGGCTTCGGTCACCTTGCCCGTCTCGACCTTGAGATCCGCGCGCATGATGGCGTTGGCATCTCCATAGGTGGAGACCACGTGATAGGTGCCTTCCGGCAGGCGAATGACATCCTCCGCCTTGGCATTGGCAAGGACGAGGCGGCCTTCCGAGTTCGAGCCGAGGGGAACATAGACCGAGAAGGTGAGACGGCCAGGAGGAATCGGTGCATCCCCGACAGCCCCCTTCAGCTTGAGCGCTCCCGCGCTGATGACCAGACGCTCGGACAGATCGCCGGCCTGAATGCTGAGGCGCTTCGATGCGCCCGCGAAACCATAGGCCACGTGCACGATGTAGTTGCCCGGGGACAGGGTGAAGTTCGGCGTCGGGCTGCTGGATCTGGCAATGATGAGCGGCTGGGTCGTGTCGCCCTTGTCCTCATAGACACGCCAGACGAGACCCGAACGGATAGGCTGGTTGTCGGGAAAGGCCGCGCTGGCCGAAAGCGTCACCTTGCCGAGCGTGATCGGTGGCGGCTTCTGGGTCAGAGAGGGCGCCGCAGGTGTCTGCGCGGGCACGGCCGACGGGGCCAGAAGCGCCAGAAGGCACAGGACGGGAAAGGACGGTTTCACGAATCGATTCATCAAAAGAATGTTGGTTCTCACCGGGTTCGCGGCGCTTCGGCGGTTCTGATCGACCCGTCCTTCTTGCTCTTGAGGAGATCGGAGGCGGCCGCAACCAGATTTTCATAGGAAATCGGGCGAAAGTTGAATTCGATCCTGTGCTGACCCGCCGGAATTTCGACGCCCCGGAACAGGAGATTGGCCCGCAGGAGGGGTTTGCGCTCTCCGTCGACCGTCACTTCCCAACCGGGATAGTACACGTCGTGCAGCACGAGCACGCCGCCTTCTTCGGCGTCCACGTCGATGGTGACCGAGGTGCGCTGGTAGCTGACGATGCGTGCCCGGTCCTGCAGATCCTTCGGGCTCGCGCCCTCCGCCGATGAGGCATAACGCTCCTTGAGCAGTGGCATGCTGTCATCGTCGATCAGGGCCTCGCTCTGGCGATTGAATTCCGGCAACTCGTCCTGATCGAGCGCCGCTTCGGAATCCACCGGGCTGACCTCGTGCGCCACATAGACCCGTGGGCTCGATCCGTTCAGCCGATAGATCCACATCCGGCCCGTGCCATAGACCACCTCGGCGCCTGTCAGGCGAGGGAAGTGGCGCGGCATGCGCTCGATCGGCCGGTCGAGGACCAGGTATTCCAGCCCCAGAAGGCCGGCGAGCCGGCACTTGTAGCCCCGGAATGTCGCCGGGAAAGTGCGCAGGTTCGGGTCTTCCGCATTCTCGCCGGGGCCGATGGCACGCTCGTAATCGGCCAGACGCAGCGGATTGTACCCGATGATATCCTCGAGCTGCAGCACCATGGAGGCGTTCTGCCAGGGTCCGCCGAGGCCAAGAATTTCGACGCGCGGGTACTCGCCCTGGGCGTGACGGTCATCGAGCTCCCGCTTCAGGATCTGGAGTCCCTGAAGCTGCTCGGGCGGAAGCTGGCGGAAGACCGCGTAGCGCTCCGCCGGTTCCGCGTTGAGTGCCGATGCGGCGTGGCGGGAGACCAATTCCCCGCCGGTCAGTGCGATCAGCGCCACGGCTGCTATCTCGCGCCAGCGGAATGTGCCGCTGACCTTCGCCAGAAGGCCGATGGTGATGGCGGCGGCCACGAGGCTGGTTCCGATTTCGCGCATGGCCGATGCGCCCTGTCCGGCCCGCAGGGCGAAGACCATGGCGCTGGCGATGGCCGCGATCACGAGCGCGAGGGCGAGCATCGGCAGGAAGAGGTGGAGCTTGCCCAGGGCCGAACTGGTCCAGCGCGGAAGCCCGTCGGTGACATAGCGATGAACCAGATAGCCCACGGAGAAGGCGAGCATGATGTTGATCAGGAAGGTCGCATCTGCCGGACGGCGATAGAGGTCCACGCCGGGCATGTGATCGAAGATCACCTCGAATCCGGGCGTGTAGCGTCCCAGCGCGTAAAGGAGGGCGAGGATGCCGACCACGAGGAAGAAGCGGAATTCCTGCGCGAAGAGGCGTCCGGCGGCAATGCCGTGCCAGAGAAGCAGCAGGGCCGGAAGCGTTCCGATGAACAGGTAATTGGTCGCCCGGTCCGTCCAGGTGCCTTCGGCGAGGCTGTGCCAGTCTGGCCCCCAGTAATCGTAGGTCCAGCGCAGGGATCCGAAGACGTTGCCGAACAGGATCGTCGCCAGGCTCTCGGGAGGCAGAGAGCCCATCGCCGCAACGCCGAAACCGAAGGAAGGCCGTGTCGAGGTGGCCAGGAACTGCATCGTCAGGACGACGGGGACCGCCAGGAGCGCGCCGCCGATCACTGCGATGGAGGCGAGAAGGCCGAGGCGCGACTTGAGATAGGCGAGGGGCTGCGGTGCCGTCCAGATGCGGTATCCCGCGGCGGCGATCAGGGTCATGTCGCAGAGGAAGGCCACCTGATCCCGACCGATGGTCATGAGGGCGGCGACAACGGCGAAGAGGGCCCCGAAGCGATAGGACCGGCGATCCAGCGCCTCTTCTAGAAGGAGGAGCGCGAGGGGAAACCAGCCATAGCTGAGGATGATGCCGGTATGCTGGAGGCGTGCGCTCGCCGATCCGCCGAGAATGAAGACGATGGCCGCGACGACGGCTCCGGCCGGGTGCCAGCCGCGCCGCCGGAACAGGGGTACGAAAGCCAGCGCGCCGGGGAGGAAATGCGCGAAGATGACTGCATCGAAAAGCTGCATCGACGGCTCCGGCACGAGCCAGCCGAAGAGCAGCATGGTGGGCGTGAAGAGAAGCGATTGCGGATCGGCTGCCGAGGGATGGCCGCCGAAATGGTAGGGATTCCAGAGCGGTATTTCCCCATGGGCCAGGGCCGCGCCGAGATAACGCAGGGTCGGATAGAACTGGTTCTTCGAATCCCAGGGCACCACGGTGCCCGTAAGAGGCCAGATGAGAGCCGCGACCGCCCAGACGGCCAGGATCAGCGTCAAGGCAAGGATGGTCTGCCGCGTCGACCAGATGTCGGTCTCAGAAAGCCCGTCCGATACAGGAAGCGATATTTTCATTGTTTTTTGAAGCGGCTTTCCGCCAGTCATCCCCTAGGACAAGCCTAGAGCAGGAGACGATTCCGTAAAATCGTCTCCTGCTCTAGGTTCTTTGTTTGTGGCATCGTGTGGCCGCAAAACCGAATCCATTTTTGCGCACGATGCTCTAAAACACACGAGCCACTTACGCCGCCGTCGCCGACACGCGCTTGTCACTCGCCATGCGTAGGAAACCTGCTTGGCGTGTTGCCGCACTCCCCCTATACATCCGTTGCGGTTTCTTATGTGCAACGGCCCCTTTGGACGCCCGAGCCCCCTCAAGCGCATGATGACGGCGAGACCATGGCAAACCTTAAGCTTTCCGGTGTTCGCCGCCGCTTTCGGGCATCCGCATCTATTGTTCCATATAATTCACGATAATTCACGCCGGATGAAGGTCCTATGAACGAAAGCCTTGCCCGCCTTCAACAACGTCGTTCGGTCCCGGCCCGCTGGCTCGCGGAGCCCGGACCCAGCCGGGACGAGGTCGACACCCTCCTGACCGTCGCGGCCCGGGTGCCGGATCACGGCAAGCTCGTGCCCTGGCGCTTCATCGTCATCGAGGGGGAAGCGCGCCATCGGATGGGTGAGGTGCTCGCGAAAGCCTTCCAGGCCGACCAGCCGGAGGCCGATGCGGAAAAGGTGGCCGCTGAACGGAGGCGGTTCGCCCAGGCGCCTCTGGTGGTTGCCGTCGTCTCCCGCGTGACACCCCATGTGAAGATCCCCAATTGGGAGCAGGTGCTCTCATCCGGCGCGGTCTGCATGAACCTGCTCAACGCGGCGACGGCCTTGGGCTATGGCGCCGTCTGGCTGACCGGGTGGGCAGCCTATGACCGGCGCGTCCTCGATGCCCTGGGCCTCGGGTCCGATGAGCGGATCGCCGGGTTCGTTCATATCGGGACCACGGCGGAAAAGCCGACCGACAGGCCTCGCCCCGATCTCGCCGATATCGTGACACGTTTTTAGAAAACCTCATGTTCTACGAAACCTCGACCAACGATCACGGTCTCCCGCACGATCCCTTCAAGGCCATCGTCACCCCGCGCCCCATCGGCTGGATCACATCCATGAGCGGGAAGGGGGAAGTGAACCTGTCGCCCTACTCGTTCTTCAACGCCATCTCGGAGAAGCCGCCCATGGTGGCCTTCTCGTCGAGCGGCCGGAAGGATGCGCTCACCTTCATCGAGGAGACGAAGGAATTCGTCTGCAATCTCGCCACCTACGACCTGCGGGAGCAGCTGAACGCCACCTCCGCGCCGCTTCCGCGCGGCGAGAACGAGATGGTCCATGCGGGCCTCGAGGCAACCCCCTCCCGCCTCGTGAAGCCGCCCCGCGTCGCGAATGCGACGGCGGCGCTCGAATGCAAATGGCTCCAGACCGTTCCCCTCGTTCCCCTGGAGGGCGGGGAGCCGTCCTATTACCTCGTCATCGGTCAGGTGATCGGCATCCATATCGACGACAGGTTCATTGTCGACGGTCTGGTGGATACGGCCGCCATGCGGCCCATCGCCCGGTCCGGCTACCGTGATTATTTCGTCGCGACGCCGGAGACGAAATTCGCGATGAAGCGGCCGGGGGCCTAGGCTCAGAACTCGTTAATTGGTCTGAGGTGGGATTCACGGTCTCCGATCGGAGACCGTGATGAGTGATTTGCTTCTGCTGAGCACGCGTCCTTGGTGTCCTGACCTTAGTTCGCCGGCATTCTCTGGAATTTCTGCAACGAGGGATCGAGCGAGGCCCAGGCGTGACCACGAACGGTATAGGTCACAGCTTTCGGCTCGAACCGGCTGGGGTCGTCCAGGCTGGCGGCATGAATCGCGATCAGGTCCGGCATCGCAGCGAAGGTGAGGTAAACCGGCGTCCCGCAGGCCGGGCAGAAGGCGTGAACCTTTTCGTTCCCGCTGTCACCGGCGACGCGCCAGGTCGCCGCCTCCCCATCGATTTTCATCTCGGCCCGGTCCGAAAACACCAGATAGGAGGAATGCCCCGTGCCGCTTCGTCTTTGACAATCGCGGCACTGGCAATGGCTCTCAACGATGGGCGCGTTGCTCGTTGCATAACGGATCGCTCCGCACGCGCATCCACCGGCATAGGTCTTGGTCATGATCGTTCTTTCTCAGATGGGATACTTGGCAGCAGGAAAGCTCAGGCCGCCTTCGGCTTGGCGAAGACGTCGAGCGCCCGGCCGGTCTCGAGAAAGGATTTGAGGCTGGAAAGGACGATCGGCCAGCCCTTGCTGATGCCCTTGGCCATGCCACTGCCGGCCTCGAGTTCGTCGTGGGTAACGGTGAGGCGCACCATGTTCTCGTATTCCTCGATCTCGAACGTCACACGGCTGTAGGCTTCTGGATTCGAGGCCTGCGAGGCGCTCGCCCAGGTGATCACGAGACGGGTCGGCGGCAAGATCTCGACGACATCGCCGACGAGCTCCACGGTCCGCGCATCATTGGCGCGGACATGCTGCCACCTCGAACCGGGTCTCCAGTCGGAGACGTTCTCGTGGCCCCAATAGCGCCGCGCAATATCGGCCCTGGTGATGGCCTCGAACACCTTTTCCGGCGTTGAGACGATGTAGGTCACATAAACGAAGCTGGTCTTCCCTTTGGTCATTGTCATTTCCCTTCGAGTTCTTTCTTCAAGTCATGCAGCAGACTGAGCCGCTGGCGTTCGAACTTGCGCACCCACCGCTCGTAGACCTCGTGGAGCGGCACGGGGTTGATGAAATGCAGCTTCTCCCGGCCACGCCTCACCGTGGTCACGAGGTTGGCGTCCTCGAGAAGCCCGAGGTGCTGGGTGGCGGACTGCCGGGCCATGTCGAGGTTCTCGCAGAGCTGGCTGAGGGTCTGCCCGTTCTCCTCGCACAGACGGTCGAGCAGCTTCCTGCGGGTCGGGTCGCCCAGGGCCTTGAAAACCTTGTCAGCATCCATCGGTCTCTCTCGTGTGTGGGCACAATATGCAGGCGTTTACCTGCATGTCAAGACGAGCTCATCCTGCCGTGATCGCCCATCGGTCTACCGCGCCCAGTAGCTGAGAACGACACGCTCGCCCAATGACTGGTGCGCACATGCCTTCTTCTCGGCAATCTTCATCGCCGCAATCGCCATCTTCTGGCTCGGATCGTGAGCCCTGAGCCTAGACCCGTCCCAGAAGCCGCTCCGCGCGCAACAGGTGCGGCCGGTCGAGCATTTCGCCGTTGACGCCGACGACGCCCGCGCCGGGATTGGCCTTGAAGGCCTCGACGACGGCGCGTGCGCGCTCGATGGCTTCTATTGAGGGCGTGAAGGCTTCGTTGATCACCGGGACCTGCGCCGGATGGATGGCCATCTTGGCGACGAAGCCGTCCCGGCGCGCCTCCCGACATTCGGCGGCAAGGCCGTCCATGTCGCGGAAATTGGTATAGACCGCATCGATGGCATCGATTCCGGCCGCGGCCGCGCCGAGAAGGGTCAGCGCGCGGGCGAGGCGGTAAGGCTCCGCATAGGAGCCGTCCTCCCGGCGGTTGGTCTCCGCGCCGAGATCTGCCGAGAGATCCTCGCCACCCCAGGCAATCCCCATGAGGCGGTGGCTGGCGCCGGCAAAGGTGCCCAGCGCGAAGACGCCGAGGGCATTCTCGGTGGCGATGGCGAGGATGCGGGTGCCGCCATCGTCGAGGCCGAATTCCGCCTCGCGGACCGCGAGCTTTGCCCCCAGATGCGAGGCGTCCACTCCGCCGACGGCCTTCGGCAGGACGATGCCGTCCGGGGCAGCCTGCATCACGCCATCGAGATCGTCGTCGATCAGCCCCGTGGAGAGTCCGTTGACCCGGACATAGAGGCGCGGCCTGTCGGCTTGGTTTCGCGCTTCGGCAAGGAAGGTTGCCGTAACTTGCCTCGCCTCGGCCTTCGCGCCGAGATCGACCGAGTCCTCCAGATCGATGAGGAGCGCATCGGCTTTCGAGGTCAGGGCTTTGTCGAGTTTCTTCCGGCTGTCGCCCGGCACGAAGAGAAGGGACCGCATCGGCTTTAGACCTCCACCGTGGAATCACGCTTGCGCATGAAGGCCTGCCGGCGGCATTCGGCGACGAGGGTGCCGTCCTGCTTGTAGGCGCGATGGACGAACTCGACGATGCCCGCATCCGGCCGCGACCGCGATTCCCTCTTTCCCGCGACCTCCGTCGTGGCGTTGACCGTATCGCCCTCGAACAGGGGGGCGGGGAATATCACGTCCGTCATGCCCAGATTGGCGATCGTCGTGCCCACCGTCGTGTCGTTGACGGAGATGCCGATCATCAGGCCCAGCGTGAACAGGGAGTTCATGAGCGGACGGCCCCATTCGGTCTCGGTGGCGCAGAAATGCGCATCGATATGAAGCGGCTGGGGGTTCAGGGTCATGTTGGAAAAGAGCATGTTGTCCATCTGCGTCACCGTGCGGGTGAGGCGATGGCGGATGGTCGTGCCGACAGTGAAATCCTCGAAGTAGAGGCCGCCGCGGGGATGCCTTCCGCTCTCGTCGATCATGAGGTGGTCCTTGTCGTTCGCTCGTGCGTTATGGGTGGAAAAGGGGCCAACTCAAGGGGGAGGCCCTCAATAGCCGAACTGCTCGCGCAGGATGCGCTCGTCCAGGCTGTGCCCGGGATCGTGCAGCATCACGAGATCGACGCTGCGGTCCATGGAGGCGTGCACGCGAGAGACATCGCGGAACTCCGTGTGGTCCGCCACGGCGCTCACCGGGCGTTCCGTCGGCTCTAGAACTTCGATCTGGATCTTGGCGTAATCCGGCAACAGCGCGCCGCGCCAGAGGCGCGGGCGGAAGGCCGAGATCGGTGTGAGGGCGAGCAGTGGCGCGTTGAGGGGCAGGATCGGCCCGTTGACGGAGAGATTATAGGCTGTCGATCCGGCAGGCGTCGCGATGAGGACGCCATCGGCGACGAGTTCCGACAGGCGCATCTGCGAATCGATGCTGACGCGCAGCTTGGCGGCCTGATAGGTCTGCCGCAGCATGGAGACCTCGTTGATGGCGCGCGCGGTATGGGATTCGCCCCTGACGTCCCAGGCCACCATGAGAAGCGGGTGCGCGACGCTGCGTTCGGAGGCTTCAAGCCGCTCGAAGAGGTCTTCTTCCCGAAATTCGTTCATCAGGAAGCCGACAGTCCCCTTGTTCATGCCATAGATGGGTTTCCCTGTTCCCATGAATCGGTGCAGGGTCCGCAGCATCAGGCCATCGCCGCCCAGGGCCACGATCACATCGGCCTCTTCCGGCTCGACGCCGGGATAACGGCTTTTCAGCGACTGGAGCGCAGATTGGGCTTCAGACGTGGGACTGGCGACGAATGCGACATGGTTGAAACGACGGGCCATGCCCAGATACCCTCACTACGCCCGAACGGGATGCGGACGAAAGGCATAGCATGGAGCACCCACTTCTCGTCTATACGACGTTTCCAGATGTCGACACCGCTTTGTCGGTCGGCGAGGCTCTCGTGCGCGACAAGGTGATCGCCTGCATCAACGTTCTGCCGGGAATCCAGTCGCTTTATTCCTGGAATAGCTCCATCGAGCGCGGGCAGGAAGCCGTCGCCATCCTCAAGACCCGCACAGGCCTGCGGGACGAGGTTCAGGGAGCCTTGAAAGCAAGGCATCCCTATAAAACCCCGATCATCCTCTTCATCGAGCCGGCGGGCGCGGATTCCGACACGCTGGCTTGGCTGGTGAGCGAAACGACGGGCCGGAGGGCATCCGGCCCATCTTCATCCTAGACGGCGGAGGTCCACTGCACCGGGACGAAGCGGAAGCCGCTGCCCTCCTTCGCGATGTGGCCCGTGGCCGGGAAGGGGGCGTGATAGAAGGCGACCTGCGCGCGCTCTGCCGCGGCCATGTCGAGCATCTTGTGGCGGGTCTGGCGGGCCTGATCGGCATCCATGTCGAAGACGGCGGACCAGTCGGGATTGCGTACGAACAAAGCGGGATGGTTCGTGATGTCGGACATGACCATCAGTTTTCCCGAGCCGGACGACAGCATGTAGGCGGTGTGGCCCGGCGTATGGCCCGGGGCGGCAATGGCGGTCAGGCCAGGCACGACGTCCTTGCCGGCATCGTAGCGCTTCACGTCCTTGGCGACGGGGCCGAATACGCGCCGCACCCCCTGGAAGGCGCCCTTCATCCCCTCCGGCGCCTGATTCATGCGCGCATCGTCCATCCAGAAATCCCACTCCGTGGCCGGCACCATGATCTCGGCCTTCGGGAAAACCGCCGTGCCGTTCTTCAGGCGCAGGCCGTTGATGTGATCGCCATGGAAGTGGCTGATGACCACGGTGTCCACGTCCGCCGGATCGAAACCCGCGGCGCGGAAGTTCGCCATCCACGTGCCGGAAGTCGGTGCGCCTGAATCGCCGTTGCCGGTATCGATGAGGGTGAGGCGGCTGTTCTGCCGGAGCACAAGCGTGGTAAAAGTGATCGGCAGGCTTTCGGTAGAAAGAAAGGCCTCCTGCATGGCCTTTTGCACCTGGGCCAATTCGGCGTTGCGAATGAAGCCTTCGAGAGGCCGGGTCGCGAAGCCGTCATTGATGGCCGTGACCTCGACATCCCCGACCTTGTACCGATAGAAGCCGGGCGCCTGGCGGGATGCTGAAGCATTGGGTGTTGGGGCATTCGTTTGAGCCAAGGCTGGGACTCCGATGGGGGCTGCTGCTGCAGCAAACGCGGTGCTGGCGAGGACGGTGCGGCGTGTGATGGGCATCTCAATGTCTCCCGGCGTTTGAATGGGAGCAGGCTAGAACGGCCCCTGTATCAAGCAAGAGCTTGGCCTTTCACAAATCGGCGAGCGAAACATTCCTAGATCGAGCCCTTGAGTCCTGCGCCTGCAAGATGGTGCAGCGCAATGCCGCTCGTGGTTGCGACGTTCAGCGAGTCGAAACCGCCGCTCATGGGAATGGTGACCGTGCGCGTGCGGGCAAGAAGCGACGGCGGAAGCCCCGGACCTTCGGCGCCCAGGAGTAACGCGGTTCTGGATGTGCGCTGGATCCGGCCGAGAATTTCCTGTCCCGATGGCGTCAGGGAAAGCACCTCGAAACCGGCCTTCTGCAAGCCCTGAACCATCGCATCCGCCGATGGGGTGCGGGTGAAGGGAACGACAAGCGCTCCGCCGACGGAAACCCGGATCGCCTTGCGGTAGAGGGGATCGCAGGTCGCCTCGTCGAGAAGCACGGCATCCGCACCGAAAGCGGCGGCGTTGCGGAAGATTCCGCCGACATTGTCATGATTGGCGAGCCCCACCAAGCCGACGACGAGGGCCTCATGCGGCAATCCGGCGAGGAGCTCGTCCACAGGCGGCAGAGCCGCGCGATGGGCGACAGCGAGGACGCCACGATGAATCGGAAATCCGACGATCGCATCCATGACCGCGCGGCTTGCTGCGTAGACCGGCACGTCGGAGGGGAGGATCGCTGTCGCTTCCGCGAGGCTTTCGAGCCTGTTCTCGGAAAGCAGCAGCGATTCAATTGAGAAGCGCGCCTGTTTCAGCAGGACGCGCAGAACGACCTCGCCCTCCGCCACGAAGCGATGTTCCCGTCCGACCAGATCGCGCTCGCGCACGGCGCGATAGGCTTCGATCCGCGGGTCGTCGGGGTCCGTAATGGCAATTGGCATGGCCGCTTTCTATTTGAAGTGTGAGCCTGAAGGCAATGTCGTTCGAGCTGCTTCTGGCGCAATCCATTCAGGATTTTGAAGGCGATTCCGCCTCGTAAGTTCGTGAAGGAGTTTGAGACCATGAGGGTGGGAACAGTCGGGCTCAGTGTGCATTGCCATATAGCAAGTGGCGCGACTTTGTTCCCATCTTGAAGCCTTCCGTGCGCTCCAGCCTCGCCGCCAGAAGCGTTAGCGTTCGCCGGAGATCCGGCAGTCGAGGAGAGTCAGATGGCTCTAACCGGACGTTATAATTTCCGCAGATCGCTGACGGGTAGATTGGTGCTGCAGGTCGAGTATGAGGCGAGGGCCTTCTGGAGCTATTTCACCGGCAGGAACACTTACAAGCGCCGCTGGCGCAACGCGAATGTCATGGATCTGGCGGCTCCGGAACTGCGAACTCTTGTCGACCTGCGCTATCGCCCGCGTTTTATGCCTCAGCCGACCCATGATTGGCCTATGGCCTCCAGGCCATTGGAGGCCATTCCGCCTCGCTCGATTCAATATCGGCCCGAAGGGGACGATGAAGAGAATCCAATCACGCACTGAATTTCACGCTGTCGGGGCTTCGCTCCGTGCCGGGAACCGTGACAAATCATTGCCGCGTCGGTCCCTATGACTTTCGGGCGGTGTGGGAGAAAGCATGCCATTCGCGGGGGCTCCTGAAGATCGGCATCGTCGGCAGCTTTTCACCTGCATTATCCACCCAGCACGCGATCGGCTGCCTTTTTTCAGGTAAAGCTGAAACAATGGCCATCTATCCGGGTTGGGGATGTTCCGTCCCGAGCGGTCGGGACCGGCAAACCCCGGAGAAGCAGATGTCCTTTCATCAGATGCGTACATTTGTGCTGGCTGCGGCATTGATTGCTGGAACAAGCGCTGCTGCGCTCGCCCAGGCCGGCGGGAGCACGGGAAGCGGCAGTGCAGGAAGCACATCGGGCTCAGGCATGGGGTCCAGCGGCTCTTCCACGGGCAGTTCAGGCACAGGAAGTTCCGGCTCTACCTTGGGCACTGGCGGCTCGACAGGAGGAACAATGAATCCCGGTGCGACCGGATCCGTCGGAGGGGCCTCCGGTGCGCCCGAAAGCGGATCCGGTGCCCACCCAAATTCCGAGCTGGGTTCTGGTACCGGAACGGTGAACCCCTGCACGTCCGGAGCCAACCAGCGGCCGTGCAAGTAATTCCAGGTCATTGACGGCGATAAGCGGCTGAAACTGCCTACGCTAGGCTGTTCGACAGACTATAAAGGCCCCCTCTGCGGGGCCTTTAACTCGCGACCTGCGCCTGCAGGATTTTTACGACCTATCCCGAAGTTCGGTGGAAAATTCCGATGAATCTCCTCATCGAATATCCCGGACGCCGAAAAAAAGATCTCGCGGGAGCCGGAAGAAGATACGAGATCTGCGGGGCCTCCATTGCAGAAATGTCCGTTTTCCAGCGGAGCGGTTTCGATAGAGCGCGCCATATTCATCATTCATCTTCTGCAGCATTTGTTGAGCGCCAAAAGAGGATGAGTGGAATACATTCAAAACGAGATCCATGCAGGTCGTAATATAGACCTTATCGAATAAGTATTAAGTTTACCTACAGGAAAGGGAGGGCTCCCACTCGCTAGAACAAAGCTTGGAAAACAAAAGTTTCTTGACGAAGAGAGGTGTCGTTCATCTTTGGTTGAGGAGCTTCTTGGTATGGAACGACTCATGGCGATTTATCGTTGGAAGCTTAAGCTTCAGGAGATGAACGATGATGAAGAAGTTGCTTGTCGGATCCATTCTAGCTGTAACGGGCTTCGCTCTTGCGCCGCATGACGCATCGGCCATGCCCCTCAACATGAATCCTGCTTCCGGTGCATCTGCTCAGATGTTGGTGCAGAAGGCTTGGCACTCAGGTATGCCCCACCGCCGCATCGTCGGTGACCGTGTTTACGGTGGACGTTGCCCACCCCAAGGGTGCCCAGCTTGGACGCAACGCGATCTGAGACAAGATCCGAGGACAGGCGAGTGGTATAGCCCCCAGAACGAGCGGCAGCGTTACGATAATTATCGGCGTCCTCAGCGTGGCCCTTACGACTACTAGTGAGTAGTGAGCTTTCTGGTTTTCCTGGCAGCCAGCTATATCGAGTTGATTTGTGCCGCGACATCCGATGTCGCGGCATTTTTATAGGGATCTATCGCCTCTTCATAAGGACGAGAGCTCCAAGGGCTGGAAGTCTGTTTCCTTGGGCAGCTTCAGGCGAAGGTTCTAGCCAAGAAGGTACCTTAGCGAGATTCTATTTCGCCTTAAGTGTTTGGGCGAAAGAGGCGCCAACTCGTCGTTCCTTGCCTAAGCTATCCGGCAATGGAGCCCGTTGACTTGCCATAGCTTGGCCGTACGTGAAGGCGTGTCCATACAGGGCGCTATAATCCTGCTCACCAACGTGGATAGCCTCGATACCGTGACGATGGCTTTAAGGGAAAACAGCCCTGATAGTTGCAAGTCGATTCCCATACGGCACCTGTGGAGATCTCGATGCAGCGGTACTCGTTACAATCCCAGCCTCCACGAGGGTAGGCCCGCGCTCTGTAGCGGGGACCCGGATATTCCTCGATCATTCTCTCCCGTGGAGGATAGCCGTCCCGCCATCCGTAGGGGCGTTCATAATATGGCTGGGCGCCGGCTGAGCCGCTGGCGACGAGAGTGCTGCCGATGATCAAAACGGGGAAAAGAGTACGGAGTGACATGGATCTCTCCTCAAAACCGGATCGAAACCCGAGAAAGTGTTTGGGAACGGAGTGTTCCCAAGAAACAGCAAAACGCCTGAACTACCTCTGAATGCAGGGTTCCAAAATCCGGTATTCGCATCCAAATGTCATGAAGCGGCTCGGAGATTGCAAAGCTGCCGATCACAAAAGCGAGAATGGGGCAGAATTCCGCCAGAGCTTACACAGTAAGCGTCAGATACTCTCATGAATGGTGCCGGTTGCGGGACTCGAACTCGCGACCTACCGCTTACAAGGCGGTTGCTCTACCAACTGAGCTAAACCGGCGTCCTCACGTCGCGTGCTGAGGTAGCAGCGCGCGGGAAACGGCGCAAGTTCCCTTCATAGCGAAAAATTAAGTGCTCTGCAGCACGGCAACCATCCCTCGATTGTGGAATTGTCTGCTCAATGACCGTTGAGGAGTTCAATCACATGATTGATCTAAAAACTACAATCGAACCTAAAATCCTATTCGACAGGGGCAAATGCAGGCTTCTCGGCGCTGCTGGGATTGTTGTCAGCCTTGCTTTGGCAGGCCTTCCGGCCCAGGCCGCCCACGTGGCGTCTCAACCCGCTCCGAAGCCCGGCAAGGAGAAGATCGCGGCATTGGCGGCTCAGCGGGATCCGGAGACGACCTCTTCCGTCCGTTCCGATGTAGAGGCCGGGCCGAGCTGCGCCAAGTCCCGCAAGCGTCTCTGGGTCGATGGCGAAGGTTGGATCGTCCGCCCGGTGACGACCTGCTATTGATGGAAATGGGGGCTTCCAAGAAAAAGCCCCGCCGGATGGCGGGGCTTTCCTTTTCGGCGAAGGTTTCGCCGTCAGGGGAGGTCAGTCACCCTTGTAGCTGAAGATGTCCCGATCCTTCGTCTCGGGGACGAAGAGCAGGCCGATGACGAAGGTCGCCAGAGCGATCACGATGGGATACCAGAGGCCGTAATAGATATCCCCGGTCGCCGCCACCATGGCGAATGCGGTCGTCGGCAGGAAGCCGCCGAACCAGCCGTTGCCGATATGGTAGGGGAGCGACATGCCCGAATACCGGATCCGGGTCGGGAAGAGCTCCACGAGCTGAGCCGCAATCGGGCCGTACACCATGGTCACGTAGATGACGAGAAGGGTCAGGATCGCCGTGGCGAGCACGTAGTTGATCTTGGCCGGGTTGGCCGCCGCCGGATAGCCGTGGGCGCGGATGGCGTCCGTCATGGACTTGTTGAACGCCGCCGTCTGTGTCTTTACGGCATCGGCGGACAGGTCCTTGGCCTCGAATGAGGCGATCTCCGTATCACCGACCTTGATCTTGGCCGGGGTTCCTGCCGGAGCGGCCTGATTGCTGTAGTTCACGGAGTTGCGGGCGAGGAAGCCCTTGGCGATGTCGCAGGACGAAGTGAACTGCGAGGTGCCGACCGGGTTGAACTGGAACGAGCACGAGGACGGATCCGCCACTACCGTGACCGGGGCCGAGGCCTGGGCCGCCGCCAGATCCGGGTTCACCGCGCGGGCAAGGCCCTGGAAGAGCGGGAAGTAGGTGATCGCCGCGATGAGGCAACCGCCGAGGATGATCGGTTTGCGGCCGATCTTATCCGACAGCCAGCCGAAGACGATGAAGAACGGCGTGCCGATGAGGAGCGAAAGGGCGATCAGGATGTTCGCCGTCGTCGCATCCATCTTCAGGGTCTGGGTGAGGAAGAACAGCGCGTAGAACTGCCCCGTATACCACACCACCGCCTGACCGGCCGTGCTGCCGAGAAGCGCGAGAAGCGCGACCTTCGCGTTCTTCCAGGTGCCGAAAGCCTCCTTGAGCGGAGCCTTGGAGACGGTGCCATCTTCCTTCATTTTCTTGAAGGCAGGCGATTCCTGCAGCTGCAGACGAATCCAGATCGAGATGCCGAGCAACACGACAGAGAGCAGGAACGGAATACGCCAGCCCCAGGCCAGGAACTCCGCCTCGCCCAGATAAGTGCGGACGCCCAGGATCACGAGGAGCGACAGGAACAGGCCGAGCGTCGCCGTCGTCTGGATGAAGCTGGTATAGAAACCGCGACGGCCATGGGGGGCGTGCTCGGCCACGTAGGTCGCCGCGCCGCCGTACTCGCCGCCGAGCGCCAGACCCTGGATCAGGCGCAGGACGATCAGAATCACCGGGGCGATAATGCCGGCCGAGGCGTAGCTCGGAAGCAGGCCGACGATGAAGGTCGACAGGCCCATGAGCATGATGGTGATGAGGAAGGTGTATTTACGGCCGACGAGGTCGCCGAGGCGGCCGAAGACGAGGGCGCCGAAAGGCCGTACGGCAAAGCCCGCCGCGAAGGCCATGAGGGCGAAGATGAAGCCCGCTGTCGGATTGACGCCCGAGAAGAATTGGGCGGCGATGATCGCCGAGAGCGAGCCGTAGAGGTAGAAGTCGTACCATTCGAAGACGGTGCCGAGCGATGAGGCGAAGATGACTTTCTTCTCCTCTGCGCTCATCGGCCGGACTGCAGCGTCCGTCCGTGGCGTCATTGCTGCTGTAGCCATAGCGTTTCCCTTCCGGATAAAGTGGCGCCCGGTAAGCCGGGTTCTCGGTTCCCTGGTAGTGCTGGACACCGGGGAGGCCTTATGATGGAAGGCTAGCGGCGGCTTTACGCTTCACAATTCCCAATTGGTAGTTTCGACTTCCGTCTAAGCGAGCAGCAGAAATCGAAAATTGTCGATAAATAACAAGATGTTGGAAGGGCGGGGCGCTATCCTTTCACGTCCGCTGAAACCGCTTTTGTCACAGCAAAAAGAGAGATCGCCGCTGCATTGGAGACGTTCAGGCTTTTGATGGCTCCCGGCATGTCGAGGCGTCCGATGGCGTCGCAGCATTCGCGGGTGCGTTGCCGCAGGCCCTTGCCCTCAGATCCGAGCACCAGAACCACGGGCTGCCTGAGGCTCATCTCGTCGAGCCTGCTCTCGCCGGACGAATCGAGACCGATCCGCTGAAAGCCGCGCTCGCCGAGGGCGATCAGCGTATCCGCGAGATTGCGCACGATCATGAAGGGCACGTGCTCGAGCCCGCCCGAGGCGGATTTCGCCAGCACGCCGGTCGCCGCCGGGCTATGGCGCGCCGTGGTGATGATGGCCTCGACCCCGAAGGCGGCCGCCGTGCGCACGATGGCGCCGACATTGTGCGGATCGGTGATCTGATCGAGGGCCAGCACCACTCGCTTTCCGCTCAAGGTATCGGGGGTAGGCGAGGGCAGGGGATCGGCTTCGAGATAAAGACCCTGATGTACCGCATCGGCCTCGACGAGCCGGTTGATTTCGTCCGGACGGACGATTTCCGGCTCGATCGACAGGGGCATGCCCAGTTCCTCGCTCAGGCGGCGGGCAGAGTTCTCCGTGGCGAGGAGGCGGCGAAGCGTGCGCTTGCCGTTGCGCAGAGCCTCCGCGACCGGATGCCAGCCGTAGAGAATCACGAGATCCGGATCCCCGAAAGTGCGGCGGGGCTGGTGATCGCGGCGTCCCGGCTTGCCCGAAGGGCGCTGGAACCGTGGCTTTCGGGAATGGAAAGGGCGCTCGCTCATAATGCTCGATCTCGTCTGATGATGCCGGCACATAACACAGGAGCGGAGCCTTAACGACCCGCTGTATATTGATTGCGCTTTGCTGTTGACACCGGCAATGCAGGTCACCATAAGAGCGCCCACGGAAACACCAGTCGGGTGTTTCGGTTGAACGGCCTCAGCGCGTCGCGTTCTGGTTGGGCAAATGGGGGAATGTCCCGAGCGGCAAAGGGGGCGGACTGTAAATCCGCTGGCTATGCCTTCGTAGGTTCGAGTCCTACTTCCCCCACCACCCAATCCTTAAGACGGGCACGCGGGTGTAGCTCAATGGTAGAGCAGCAGCCTTCCAAGCTGAATACGAGGGTTCGATTCCCTTCACCCGCTCCAACCTCCTGCCCTTGCTATCGAGCGTTGTGAAATATAGTTGCTTTTGCTGTCCCGAATGCTGTGGATGGCAATCATCATGTTTCGTCGGTTTCTTCTGTCATTTCTGCTGGGCCTGTCCCTCGCAGGATGCGTCACTGCCTCCAATACCCTCGCGCCGGATCAGGTCGCCACGATGCGCCTTCAATCCGTCTCCGTGTCCTTTTCCCCCAGCGCGCGGATCTGGTGGGGCGATGGGGAGCGTGCTTTCGCTGCCTCGAAGGGATTGCCGCTTCTCGCGGCTGAGGAGGCCGCCAAGTCGCCAGAGGGGCAGGCTTTTCTGCGCGGGACGATTGCCGCTAAGCTGAGCCAAGCCTTCGAAAGCCACCTGAAGGGGGAGCTCGGGGGAACGCGACCGGTCAGGCTTGACATTATCGTCAGGGATCTCGACATAGCATCCGCGGCACAGCGCATCCTGCTCGGCGGGCATCATCGTCTGACGGCGGATGTGAATCTCATCGATGCCCGTTCCGGCGCGCTCATCCTGGCTTTTTCCGAGCAGAATGCGATGGCGCAGGCCGGGCAGGGGATCGGTGGTGTGCTCGTCGACAACATGTTCCTAGGCGAGCCGATCGACCGGGTCATCCAAAACTATGCGACCCAATATCGAAATTGGCTCTTGCGCAAATAGCGCAACCGCAATATCGGGACCCCCTGAGTTTTTTGTTCCTGGCCTCTGCAAGGTAGATATCAATGGCGAAGGAAAAGTTTGAGCGGACGAAGCCGCACTGCAACATTGGGACGATTGGCCACGTTGACCATGGCAAGACGTCTCTGACGGCGGCGATCACGAAGGTTCTGGCGGAGTCCGGCGGGGCGACGTTCACGGCCTATGACCAGAT
>NZ_JBFRFT010000023.1:0-65488 GCF_052114965.1 Microvirga sp. 2TAF3
TCAAAGCGCGCCTGCGCAAGGCCGAGGCCCGAACGTTCGACGCGCTCTGGCGCGCCCTCGGCGACATCTGCGATTTGTTTGAGTCGCACGAGTGTTGGAACTTCCTCAGGGCTGCCGGATATGCGTCCGTTTAACCGTCCGATGCTCTAAGTTCAAAGTGATTTCATTGGCCGTGTCCGCGGTGGAGTCAACGGAACTCCGACATTCTTTATCAACGGCCTGCGGCATGACGCGCCCTATGATTTTCGGCATCTTGCGGCCGCCATTACAGCTCGGATGCACGCGCAAACACTTCGGTAGCTACCAAGCCCAAAACTTGAATTGAATGACATTACGACGAGTGATAATGAGATGGAGTGGCTAACTTGTTCGTAAGCGATTTTTGCTTACTCGATAGAAGGGTCCGTATCTCCTCCTGAGCAAGGTGAGGGAAGGGCACCCGTGCCCGGCGCCGAATCTGGATTGACAAGAGCAGGACGATCATGCGGACCTGCAGGTGGCGTAATAGGGCACCATAGATAGCGCCCATCCTGCGGCTGAGGTAGATCATCGAGGCTGGCCAGGACGGCCTCATCGACACGCTCGAGCCATATGAATTCGAGCAATGTGCGGGCGCTCTCCGGGATATCCTCATAATCGTTGCGGTTGCGCGCTGGCAGCATAACGCGCTTGAGTTCGGCCCGAGCTGCAGCGACAACCTTTTCCTTGATCCCGCCCACGGGAAGCACAAGACCACGTAAGCTAATCTCACCTGTCATGGCAGTGTCGCTTCGCACCGTCCTACCGGTCAGAAGGGATACCAAAGCGATGTACATGGCTACGCCCGCACTCGGCCCATCTTTAGGTGTTGCGCCAGCCGGGACGTGGATGTGGATGTCGCTCTTGTCAAATAGGGCGGGATCAATGCCAAGAGAGGTTACCTGGGTCTTAACAAGACTAAGCGCCGCTTGAGCACTCTCGCGCATAACATCGCCGAGCTGGCCTGTGAGAATGAGGTTACCCTTGCCAGGGGGACGGGTTGCCTCAATGAAGAGAATGTCACCACCAACAGGTGTCCAAGCGAGACCAGTGGCGACGCCAGGTACACTGACCCGCATCGCTACCTCATTCTCGAAACGTGGTGGACCCAGGATAGAGGGGAGATCATGGGAAGAGATACGCATATGCTCAGCCTTGCCTTCAGCAATGATGACTACTGCATGACGCAACGCTTTCCCGATTTCTCGCTCAAGATTCCGTACTCCAGCTTCGCGCGTGTAAGATCGAATAATGACATGTAGCGCGGCATCGTCGATCTCAACTCGCTCTGGTGTCAAGCCATTGGCTTCAAGCTGGCGGCGTACGAGATAGCGGCGAGCAATTTCAGCCTTTTCCTCTTCCGTATAACCGGCGAGAGATATGACTTCCATGCGGTCGCGTAAGGGACCGGGAACCGTATCGAGCATATTGGCCGTCGCAATGAAAACGACTCGACTGAGATCAAACGGAATGCCCAGATAGTTATCCCGAAAGGTTGAGTTCTGTTCGGGATCCAGCACTTCTAAAAGAGCAGCTGAAGGATCTCCTTGAATGCCCGAACCCATCTTATCGATTTCATCCAGCATCATGACACAATTACTTGCCTCGGCCTTACGAATTGCCTGAATGATGATGCCAGGCATCGCACCGATATAAGTGCGGCGATGCCCACGAATTTCTGCCTCGTCATGCACCCCACCAAGGCTAACCCGCACAAATTTGCGTTTCATGGCGCGAGCGATCGATTGACCGAGCGAGGTCTTGCCAACGCCAGGCGGCCCGACGAAACATAGAATGGGTGCTTTGCTATCCGGTGCAAGTTTGCGGACGGCAAGGTATTCGATAATCCTCTGCTTAATTTTTTTAAGGCCGTAATGATCCTCTTCGAGGATATGGCGAGCTTCGGCTAAAATGATCGGCGGTTCTTCAGGTAGTACCCATGGCAGCTCGATCAACCAATCCAGATATGTTCGGATCATGCCATATTCCAGCGAGGCTTCTGGCATTCGCTCCAAACGGTGTAGTTCTTTAAGCGCCTGTTCTTCGACCTCTGGGGGCATGTGTACCTTGGCGATAGCTTCTTTGAGCTCGGAAATTTCCTGGGCTTTGCTGTCTTCCTCACCGAGCTGGCGCTGAATCGTAGCCATTTGCTCACGCAGAAGGGCTTCACGTTGGCGCTCATTGAGAGAAGCCCTTGTTTGCTGGCTGATCTCCTTAGTCAGTCGCAGCACTTCAATCCGTTGTGCGAGCAGACGAAGAACCTTGTCCAACCGCGGAATGAGATCGATGGTCTCCAGAATGTCCTGCTTCTCTTTGGGCGTAATATCCATGTAGGCGGCTACGAGATCTACAAGCGCCCCGGGCGATGCAGCAGCTTGCAGAGCTGCAATTAACTGCTGCGGAGCCTGAGGCAGAAGTTCCACTGCCTCGATAGCCTGACTTCGCAGCTCAATGAAGCGTGCCTCGATCTCGAGAGAAATCGCTTCAGGTTCGGGGATCTGAATGACACGCGCGGCAAAGAACGGTTGCTCCTTGACGAAGTCGACGACCCGAAATCGCTGCACTCCCTCACAGACGAGGTTGTGGGTACTGTCCGGAGCCGTAACGAAGCGAAGGATATTGGCGATCGTTCCAACACGATGGAGGTCGACTGCCGCAGGGTCGTCTGCAGTTGCGTCGCGTTGCATGAGAATGCCGACAGGGCGCTGTTGGCGCATCGCGTGCTGTGCCGCTGCGATAGAACGAGGCCGGCCAATTGTAAATGGCATGATAACGCCAGGAAAGAGAACAACATTACGCACCGGCAAAATGATCATCACATCTGGTGACAGACTTTCCGATACGCTTGTTGTGTTATCATCTTCCCGGGCCTTGGCGTTGGCCGTGAATGGCACATCGGTCGGAGGAGTCATCTCATCGCTCCATCGGTCACGCTTTGCGAAGGCTAATAAAGAGGCAGCCGTTGATCATCGAGTGCTTGACGGAGTGATACCTGCCTGATGGAAGCGGAACGTGGCGCTGGAAGCGACCTTGAGGTAGCTCCAGCCGGTGAATGAACGCATTGCGCAAGGCGGCCGGAAGAATACGCTGTCCCGATATAGCAAGTGTGCCACGGTCGATGACTGCCTCGACTTGATCGGGGTCAACGCCTGGAAGCGCGGCGAGAACGAGAACTTCATGCTCTGTCTCAAGCACATCAACAGGTGGTTCCCAGGTTGCAGATTCCTTAACAGTGCTCGGTGGTTGGAAGAACTGTTGATGGAGGCGCTCCGCTCGCGCCAGCATATCGATCGCCTCTGACCACATCCAACGTTTTGGATTCTCCGTCATTCTTGCGCCTTTTCGGGATGCACAGCCAGCGATCTGAGTGAGTCTGTCAGTTCGTTAGGAATCCGATTCCTTCTGCTTATGAAGCTTCTTGTCCTGTTGCGGCGTGGGCGTAATGGCGTGCTTTGGCGAGCAGACGTTCTGCCTCACTGGACGGTATACGAAGTGCCAAGGTTACAGCGCGCAGCGGCAAACGATACACCTCATGCAGCAGAAATACTTGATAGGCGTCAAGGCCAAGAGTGCGGGCCATTTCTTCGATCGCGGCAGCTGTTAATCGTCGCGACATCGCGGTTAGGCCTCTTATTCCCAGCCGGTGACGCATGGTTTCTTCGGGCTGATACCACTCCCAAAAAGTCTCGTCATCATCGTAGGAAAGCCCAACCGGTTCTGGATCCTGGAGAAATAAAAAAGTGGAATTGTCGAGCTTGGCTTCCCGTCTGACGGCATCCTCAGCAGTGCGGAATAGCATGGCAAGAAGCCATGCTCTGACGCCGATGAGAGAGAACCGATTGCTCCGGTCGCGCCATGCGTGCAACAGCGCCTCATCCACCAATTCTTCTGGCGTCAGGTTATGAGATCCAAGCTCTCCCAACTCAACCCGATAGCGGAGTTCTTGTTGGGCCGCCGCAAGCAATTCTCCGAAATGCGCTGACAGCGTTTCCTGAAATGCGATGCGGTCGATATTGGGAATTGTACCTGAGCCATTTCGCGAAAGCGCCTGAGGATGGCTCGCCCGAATTCTTTTCGTCATCTCCGCCGCTCCTCGTCAGGAGATTTTTTAAATTTACCTCGAGGGTGAAGGAAGCATCAAAGGATCGCGGAATGTGATAATCTGCTGGGTGCCATCCGCACTGATGATTTGCAAACTCGTCAAACCGGTTGCCTCGTTCTCTACGTATAACTCGCTTGGCTGGCGGATCATGTGATCGAGACCGTCGAGAGCAACCTCAATCATGTCGTCTTTCCCGTCATAGACAATGCCCAGCAACGGCAACCATTTTGCTTCAACCTGATTGCCAAGAGAATGCGAGGCAATCAGAACCTCGGCGCGCTTTCCTAGAAGAGCCTTCGACATGAGGTCGCAAAAGCTACGCCATTCGGTCTTCCCAAGCTTGCGAATGCTCATGAGTCACTCCATGCCTTTGATCCTACTGATAAAAAAAGGCCGCCCAATGGCGTAACCAAGCGGTTCCATGTCCCGCTTGCGTCACTCATTTGCAAGGCATACGTCAGTCAAGGCGGTATCAAACATTAGGCCCAGGATGCCCTGGTGCTGACTTGTCGACAATGACCCTCGTCAGCCCATAGAGGATTGTAGGTGTCGAGCGTGGGAATGCGGCCTGAAGGATTTCGCCAATCGGTCGGAGTGTTCTGGGGAGATCGAACCCGCACTACCATCCGTGTAACGGTCTTAAACCGATCAGGGTCCTGCTGCCACGAAAAGAAACTGTCCATTGCAGTTGATCCGCAGAAGAATCGGCTTGTTCTGTTGCTACGCTCTTGCCCATTCCTCCGCGACCTCAGAGGGCTGGCTGATATCCTTATTGTTGACGGCAGCAATGATATCTCCGGCTTTAAGGCCGTTTTCCGCCGCCAGGCTGTTCGGCTCAGCTTGCTGAATGAGCACGCCTGATATTCCGCTCTCAAGGCCAAGCTGGCGGCGTATCTCGCCCGTGAGGGGGCTGAGTGAAACACCTAGTCTTTTGCCCTGCTCCTGCCCGGGGCCCCGTCTCCTTGCTTTGCTTGATCTTGACTACGCGAGCCGATGACCGCAGTCAGCTCCTGAGTGTGGTTTCCTCTGAAAACGGTGAGAGAGACCGACGTACCGGGCTTCGCGGCCGCTACGGAGCGAGTCGGATCCCGTGCACCCTCTACGGCTTTCCCATTGAAACGGGTAATCACGTCTCCGGCTTTAATCCCAGCCTTCTCGGCTGGCCCCCGGCTCCACCGAAGCGACGAGAGCGCCTTTATTATCTTGAAATCCCAGCGCCTTCGCGATTGCCGAGGTGGGATCTTGAACACGCACACCAAGAAACCCACGCTCAATTCGACCGTTCTGGATTAACTGTTCCACGACGGCCCGTGCGACTGCGGAAGGCACGGCGAAGCCTATGCCGATAGTGCCACCTGACGGCGAGAAGATTGCCGTGTTGACACCGATGACTTCGCCCTGAGCATTGAAGAGCGGGCCGCCCGAATTCCCTCTGTTGATCGAGGCATCCGTCTGGAGAAAATCGTCTTAGGGACCAAGTTGAAGATCACGGGAGCGTGCCGACAGAACACCGACAGTCACGGTCCCACCGAGACCAAAAGGACTACCGATCGCGATTGTCCAGGCTCTTGGTTCCATCGTGTCGGAGTTGCCCCAGGAAGATACAGTCATGGAGGATTTGGGATCGATCTTGAGAACTGCGATATCCGTTGAGAGGTCTTGGCCAATCAATTTGGCAGCAATATTGGTTCGATCGTTAAAGATGACATGGATCTCAGTAGCGTTCTCGATCACATGGTTGTTTGTGACAATATATCTGTCAGGGCGAATCACGAAGCCCGAGCCAAGCGCCTCACGGAATTGTTGCTGTCGTGTCACGCCCCGGAGAAGCTCACCAAAGGGAGTGTCGTCTGGGATCGAAGGGGTTTGCTCCTCGGCCATCTGCCTAGTCGTGATCGCCACCACTAACGGTGCTCTTTGGCGCACAATCCCGGTAAAATCTGCAGGGGTCTGTTGCGCGTGAACGGATCGAGGACGCGCTGCCACAAAAGCCAACATAATTCCTGCGATTATGATGACATGAGACCAAGCCTCGATCGTCGTGCAATATAAGAATAAATTGACTAATAATTCAGTAGGTTTTTCCTCAGATAGAAGAACCCGCGTCGACATAGAGTTTGTAAGGATTTATTTGCGGCGAGTATAGCGATGCGTGCACTGACATAAGTCAATGCGGACAAACCGGATTCTTAGATCCTTTCGATCGCCTGTTAGCAGGTCTGTCATGAGGATCATTGCCAATTTGAAAATAATCGTAAATGAAAAATATAACGACACCCGAGGAGACACGATATGGTCGAGAAGCACATCGGGGTAGTGGATCCGACCGACGCCGTCTTGCGATCCTGTCTCAGGAAACTTGTCTCCAGAGACCTCTTTACAAAGCAAGACATACAAGAATTATTGGAGGAAGCTGCGTTGGGTTTGGATCTCGATGTAAAAATCACTCCAGAATTTGCCAAGCAGATCGCCACTGAAGACTTGATGCCAAGATTCTTTGGCACCGGAAGATGCGGTGCTGCGGAAAGCTAATATTGCTTCGAGTTCTCCCGGTGCAAGTGATGCAAAACCATAAGTCGCTAATCTCTCGAAAGATCGTCCATTCAGATAGCGTTTGAGACAGGCTGGCAGCTTTGTCACTTGGTGATATGCAAGTCGCATCCAGCGGTTTCACTCCTCTGGAAAGCCCAGCAATTCGGGCCTGAGCTTGGCTTGATATGGGAAATTGTGTCTTCGATCCCTTTGGAGGGAACCTGATTGCGTGCAGAATTTGCGCAATCAGTACCGCTCCTGGGCCGAAATGCCTGAGCAGTATCCGCTTTGCACCTGCCTGGACGATAGGCTGCAGTACCGTATCGTCGGGTGTACTTATCGTAACAGGCGAATTCGGAAGGCAGAAAGTCCCGCTCGGCTGCCTCAAAGTCTCATATAAACCGTAGCAGCTCTAAAAATGATCCTCTGACCTTGTGTTTTTAGCTTTCCGCAGCATTCTGCTATTAGGCTCAATGGCAATGGAAGAGGTTTTAGCGAACTGAAAGTAGGCACACGCGAGCCGACACGCGCGCATCCGCGAGGACGAGCGGGCTGATAACAGCCAGGATTCTTGAGACAATCTGCTCGAATTTGTCATACAGGCTTAAGTCGCCCGGGTATCCTCAATGGTCCGCGTGAAGGCAGGCCCATGCTGCAGGGAATCTGGTCGGATGCTGACCGTAGGAATATATCTCCTTCGAATTCCCAAAAGAAACCTCCACCATCGCTCATATCTTTACTCGGCGGCGCTTGCCTTCTCAGCTTCTTTTCCTTTCTTTCTTGCCACCTCAACCGAGGTCTTGTCCGTGGCCTTCGCCCGCTTGCTGCCCTTCTCGTCTTGCGCCTTGGGTTGAGGTTCGATGATAACCTTGTGCTGGGTTCCATCCCACCGCGCCAATACACGCTGACCTTCTTCAACTTCATTGGCCAGCATTGCCCGGGCTAGTTGGGTCTCGATCTCTGAGCGGATCAGGCGGCGCAATTCGCGCGCCCCGAATTCCGGCCGGTAGCCCTCTTCGGCCAAATGTTCGACGAGAGATTCCTCAAACTCCAACTCTACACCCTGGCCATGTGCAATCCGCTTCACGCGATCAAGTTGAAGGTTGACGATATCGCGGATCTGCTCCCGCTTGAGGGCATGGAAGATGATGATTTCATCAATGCGATTGAGGAATTCAGGTCTGAAATGACTCCGCAATACATCCATCAGATCCCGGCGAAGTCGCCCTGGATCCTCTGTCTCTGCCCCTGCTTGACGCAATTGCCGTTGGATCAGATCCGATCCGAGATTACTTGTTGCGATGATGATCGTGTTGGTGAAGTCGACTACCCGGCCTTTTCCGTCCGTGAGACGTCCATCATCGAATACCTGAAGGAGGATATTATAGACGTCCGGGTGCGCTTTCTCGATCTCGTCAAGAAGAACGACGCTGTAAGGCCGCCGCCGCACGCGTTCGGTCAACTGCCCGCCTTCCTCGTACCCCACATAGCCGGGAGGCGCACCGATAAGCCGAGCAACGGTGTGCCGTTCCATATATTCGGACATGTCGATGCGGATCATGGCGTCTTCGTCGCCGTAGACCGCTTCAGCGAGCGCTTTGGCGAGTTCGGTCTTACCGACGCCGGTCGGCCCCAGGAACAGGAAGGTGCCTATCGGGCCACGTCCCTCGCGCAGACCGGCACGGGCAAGACGTACAGCATCGCTGACCGCCTTCACGGCCTCGTCCTGGCCGATCACGCGCTCGTGCAGGCGCTCTTCCAGTTTCGACAGCCGCTCGCGCTCCTCCGTCGTCAGTTCCGTCACAGGGATGCCGGTGAGTTTGGACACAATTTGAGCGATGTGCTCGGCACGGACTTCGGTGCTTCCGGTGCCGCGGCTGCGCCGCCAACGCTCCATGGCCTGCTCTTGTTCCTTGGCTTTTGCGTCATGCTGAGCCTGCAACTCTGATGCACGATCGAACTGCTTGCGCGATGTGGCATAATCCTGCTCGCGCTTGAGCTGGCGCACTTCCGACTCCAGTTCTTGGACTTCTACGGGCCGAGCCGTTGCCGATATCTTCACGCGGGCCGCCGCTTGATCAATGAGATCGATTGCTTTGTCGGGCAGGAAGCGACTCGTAATATATCTGTCGGAGAGTTCCGCTGCCGCGATGATCGCCTCTTCGGTAATTGTCACCTTGTGGTGTGCCTCTAGAGTATCACGCAGACCGCGCAGGATCATGATGGTCTGCTCGACCGTCGGCTCTGATACGAAGACCGGTTGGAAGCGACGCTCTAGCGCAGCATCCTTCTCAATGTGTTTTTGGTATTCATTCAATGTCGTTGCGCCGATGAGGTTGAGCTCGCCGCGAGATAGCGCCGGTTTGAAAACATTGGCGATATCCAGACCACCTTCGCCGCCGCCTTGGCCGGCTCCGACGATAGTGTGGACTTCATCGATGAAAAGGACCATTTCATCCTGTCGGTCAGTGACCTCTTTTAGGATCTGCTGTACGCGCTCTTCGAACTCACCACGATACTTCGAGCCAGCAACGATGGAGTTGATATTGAGCTCGACCAGACGTTTATCGCGTAGGCTCTCCGGGACTTCTCCGGCGATAATGCGTTGAGCCAGCCCTTCGACGATGGCAGTCTTGCCGACACCGGGCTCGCCGATGAGGACAGGATTGTTCTTCCTGCGGCGTGCCAGCACTTCGATTGTGGTTTCGATTTCTCGAGCCCGTCCGATGACGGGGTCAAGCTTGCCTTCCCGAGCAAGCTTGGTCAGGTCACGGGAATATTTGTCCAGATTGGGTGTATGGCTCGGTCCTTCGATCTGACCTTCCTCGGCTCCGCGGCCTACGACCTTCACGACCTGCTGGCGGATAGCCTGAGGAGTAAGCCCATATCGACGCAGAACATCGCCTGCGATGCCTTCACCCTCCTCGACGAGGCCGATAAGGAAATGCTCGGGGCCTACATAGGAATGGTTAAGTTCTCGGGATGCGGCGAAAGCTCGCCCCAGGGCGTTTTTCACCCGAGGTGTGACCCCTATCTCTCCACCCGCTTCCTCAGGCTTGCTATCGCCCCGGGGGGCCTCCTGCTCGATTTGTCGAAGAAGATCGTCCACCGATACCTTGAATTGATTGAGGATCGTACGAACCACGTCGCTTTCCGTGAGAGCCAGGAGGAGGTGTTCCGTATCGACCTCGCGGCGGCCCATTTCCACCGCCCAGCGGGCCGCATTTTGCAAGAGTTCCATGGCATTCTCGCTCAAGCGCTCATCTGGTTCATGCGAACGACGGCTACGGCTGGAGGCTCGACTAGCGCTAGGAGCGTGATTGGCACTAGGACCATGATCGGAGCTGGTTTCGACCGGAATGGAGCGCTCGGACCGTCCGATGGATTCACTAAGCCCCGGCTCCCCAAAAAAATCTTCACCAAAGAAATCGTCGAACAGACTTCGGCGTCCACCGAACAGGGATTCCAAAGGAGAACTTGAACGCTGCTGTCGAGCGAGACGGCGATAGTCGACCTCACACAGATTGAGAATTTCGCGTTCCCCGTTGCTGCTGATGACTTCGGCGCGAACCTTTGCGGGGCGGACCCCACAGATATCGCAGAGTTGCTGTGCCATTGTCGCCCTCCTGGGACAGGTGAAAGGAGGATTGCTGATCCGCCTAAGTTGACAGTTCGGGAGTTTCCTAAGGTACATCCCTGGAAACGATTTCGAGAGGCTTCTTGTTCGGGGGTAAAATCTTGCCCCTCCAAAAATCCGCGCTCTGACCCAGATCAGGTTTTTAGGGGCCCCTTACTCGGAAACTGCAAGGATTTGACGGACGCCGAGCTAGGTGGAGACCCCATACAAATTATTGGCGTAATTTAGGTTTTATCCTCCTGATTGGGTTTGGCTGACCGGGAGGAGTGTCCTGGCGCGCCTGTTTTGGCTATCCGACAAAGCCTGGGCTTGCTTGGAGCCGCATCTGCCGCACGGCCGGCCCGGCAAGCCGCACGTGGATGATCGGCGGGTGATCAGCGGCATCCTGTACGTACTGAAAGTGGGCTGCCGCTGGCGGGATGTGCCGCCAGCATAGGGTCCCGGCCACCACGGTCTACAACCGCTACAACAGGTGGTCGCGACGAGGATTGTGGCAGCGTCTGTTCGAGCAGGTGGCCGCCTCCGGCCGCGTGCCGCAAGGGTTGCTGATCGACAGCTCGCACGCGAAGGCGCAACGCTCGGCCTCTGGCGGAAAGGGGGGAGTGGGAACAAGCCATCGGCCGCTCGCGCGGCGGGCGCACCTCGAAGATCCATTGCCTGGCCGATGGTCGTGGCCGGATCCTTGCCGTCGCGTTGACGCCGGGCAACATGGCCGACATCACCATGGCCGTGCCGATGCTGAAGGCTCTGGCGCCGAGCCGCCGGCTGATCGCTGACAAAGCCTATGACGCGGATCGCCTACGCGCATGGCTCCAGGACAAAGGCATCGAAGCTGTCATTCCGGGCCATGTCTCTCGTGCCGTTGCCTATCCGCTCAATCGCGCAGCATACCGACGCCGCAACGCCATTGAACGGATGTTCGGCCATCTCAAGAACTGGAAGCGTATCGCAACGCGATAGACATAGTCGAAGGCAGCCTGTCCCGTCTGGACGCTGTGGGCAATTTCACCCCAAGGGCGCCAATGCCACGGCTCACCCGACATGGTGGGGTAGGCTCGAAGGGAGCCTGGAATGCCTGTCTGCAGAGGTTCTGCCAACGGTGTCAGGCGAAAACGCCCGTTCTCATTCTCTGCGAAGATTCGTGCCCCACATAGCCTAGCGAACTAAACAGCAAGAGTTCCCACGCCTCCAGAGGCCCCCTGGACGATGACCGTCTCGCCTCACTTCGCGTGTAACGCATCGTCAATGCCCTGGCGTGCAGTCAGTGGAGTGCAGTCAGTCCGACAGTAGGGGCGGGCGCCAGCGCGTTTGAGATCAAGCCCCTCAGGCAGTGGCGCAACTTTCTCAGTGGTGACTGCCATATGCTCGGCATAGAAGCCACCTTTCGGATTATCGAAATTGTAGGAGTAAACCTTATCGCCAAGCTTGAAACGGTTTTTCGCTTGGCCCGAAATCGGTAACCGTACCAGCGCCGTTCAACCGTATCGCGGGCAATCTCGGGTGAACCGCTATGAGGAACTCATCGGAGTCCTTCTTCCACGTCGCGCTTAATGTCGTCGTTGGATTTCATCCTTGCCTCCTCCCGCGAGCCTTGGGCGGCAGAATTATTTCTTCGAATGGTCGAAACTTACCCTGATATGGATCAGAAAAGGTCCGGATACGCACTCCCAAAGTACCCCCGCCCGACCACTGCGTTGCTGTACCTTTAGGGACGAGGCGGTAAGCAAAGTTGCGGCTCAGCTACTACGTAGCATATTCGGTATAGTCAGCGAGATGGACGTTCAGAATTCATTTGAGAGCGTCAGCATGATTGCTGTCGCGGCGACCGCGAGGAGGCGCTTCTCAGCGTTTACCGATTTGATCCCACTCCGTCGATTCAATCGGTTTCTGCACGTCAAGTGGATCGCGCTATCCATCTAACTAAGCGCCTGAAGGAGGGCGTCGGCGGTTGGGGTAGGGACGTGCGCCAGCGACTGCGGCAGCAGCACGATTGTTGACGCCGAAATAGCGAAAGAGTGCGGACATATGGATCTTGACTGTGCCTTCACCAAGCTTGAGAGCGTAGGCAATTTCCTTATTAGTCTTCCCTTGAACGAGGAGATCGAGAACATCCTGTTGGCGTGGGGTGAGAGGGCTGGCTGTCTCAGCCTTCGCAGGAGGCGCTGGCGGAGCAGATTCGGGAACCATTTCCTCCGAAGCCGGAGGGACTTCCGCTAACAGCGGCGGAACATAGATATTTCCGTCGAAGATGGTTCGCAGGGCGTTGGTAAGTTCCGATACGCCTAAACTTTTTGGCACATAGCCGTGTACGCCGGCTTCAAGAGCCAGAAGAATGTCGCGCCGACTGGTCGAGTCCGCGATGACCACCATGCGGGAGCGTGGAGAGCACTCTCGGACAGCCCTTAGATTGGCAGAGGTCCTCATTCCTGGCATGGACAGATCGAGTAACGTCGCCCAGATATTGGGGTTATCGCCAAGGCACTCCAGCGCTTCATCAAGAGAAGTTACTTCTATCACGCCTGAGAACCCGAGCTGCCGTGTTAGAATGACGCCCAGGGCAATCCGGAAGTACCCGTCGTTGTCCGCAATGAGGCCAATACGCGAAGAGGCTTCCATTGCAACAATCTTCTCCTTGGTAGACCCTCGGCAGTCTCTGCTGCCGGGCACTACGTCAATCTGCCATGCCGAACTCGGCTCGAATCGCCACAATTGTAATAGGCGAGCAGCCGATGGCTACTTCACATGAGCGCTTCAACCCGTTTTCCTCGGCATAAGAACGGCCTGATGAAATTTTAAGCCAAGCTGACGCGCTATTGTAAAGCTAGCCATTTCGTCAGAGGAATTCCCACACCCAGCGATAGACTGCAACCTGAATCTCATTAGATCTGTTGCGGGTGATAATTTTCGAAATATTATTTCGAGACGTGGCGAGCTCATTTGGCGACTATATCTTACATTTAAGAGAACGAGTCCGAGCGCCTTTCGACATTCCAGACATAGCTTGAAGGATTAATCAGATAATTTGAATTAAACGTTATGTCGTATCATATAATTCGAAATACTCAGGCCTAGTAGCAATATATTGACTATAATACTCATCTCCGAAGCTGAGGTTCTGATGATGTCCTTATCTGCGGAGATGTTTGACGGGACCGTAAATGGTGTCGTTCCAGGGCTCGTTTCAGCGGCACGAGATGATAAGCTTCGATGTAAGCTCGAAGGGCCCTTGGAGCATGGATGGCACAGGCGAAAGCATCTGATGGCACATGCGCTTGTCAAATGCATTAGAATGGCTCGATCAAGCGGGTTATTCCTAGCTGTTATTTTTTTGCTCCCGTGTTTTTCCGCCCAAGCGCAGGGGCAAGCCGATCCCTCGTCATCTTTACCACCGCCTCAGGTTCGTGAACTCCTGCATCTATTAGAGGATCCAACAGTTCAGAAATGGATTGAGCAGCAGAAGAAACCTGCGGCTGCTCCGGCTAGTTCCTTGCTTCCGGTCAATGCATCCGAAAGGTTGTCACTGAAAACCGCGGCAGTACGGGAGCACCTTGCATCCCTCGGCGCAGCAGTGCCGCGCTTGCCGGCTGAATTTCGAAGCGCTCGTGGCCGGCTCGTTCAGGAGTTACAGGATCGACGCCCGATAGGAATCATCGTCCTTATCCTTGGATTTATCGGGCTTGGTGCGGGTATTGAATGGCTTTTCGGGAAGGTCACAATGAAAGCACGGCAACGGCTTCTTTCATTGCCGACAAAAAGCGTTTCCGAACGTGTGCGCACTGTTCTGATGCGCTTCGCTTATGGCCTCGCTCATGTTGTAATCTTCTGTCTCGGAAGCGTGGGGGCGTTTCTCGCCTTCGATTGGCCACCGCTTCTGAAGCAGGTTGTCATTGCCTACCTTCTCGCCGCAGTTGTGCTCCGGTTAGTCTTGGTGATCGGCAGGCTCGTTCTCGCGCCCAAACTCAAGACGTCGCAGGATGTTGCGCGCTTTCGTCTTATTCCGATGCCTAACGAGGCAGCGCGGTTCTGGTATCGGAGACTGGCCTTCTTTTTCGGTTGGTTCGCATTCGGCTGGGTCACTGTTGACCTTCTCGGTTCCTTGGGCTTCTCGTCCGAAGCCCGTGAACTGGTCGCATACACGCTTGGGCTTGGCCTTCTCGTAGCTGCCCTTGAAGTTGTCTGGTCCAGGGTGCGGCTCACGTGGGGCATGCAAGGAAATCCAGAAATAGGCAATTCCCATCATCCCATTATCGGGTCGTGGCTCCTGTCCATTTATTGCGTTCTACTCTGGTGCCTTTGGGTTGTAGGCCTGATGGGATTCTTCTGGCTCGCGGTGATCGTCCTGGTGCTGCCGAAAGCAATTATGGTTGCCGAGCGGGCCAGTCATCATCTTCTCAATTCTTCGGGACAGCCAGATGGTCCCATCGAACCTGGTCTTGCAGCGATCTACCTAGGCCGGGGCATACGAGCTCTGATGATCGTCGCGGCTGCCCTTTTGCTCGCAGAAGCATGGCAGATCGATCTGATTGAGCTGACCAATCGAGACACGCTCCTCACTCGGATTCTGAGGGGAGTATTGAGCGGCATCGTGATCCTGCTTGTTGCCGACTTGATCTGGCAAGTTGTGAAAACCCTTATTGACCGACGCCTATCACATACCCAGGAAGCCACGTTGCCAGGTTCAGAGGAGGCCTTGCGGCAAGCCCGAATGCGAACGCTTCTTCCGATCTTTCGAAATGCCGTCTTTGTCGTTTTGACAGTTGTTGCGGCATTGATGGCTCTTGCCGCATTGGGAGTAGAAATCGGGCCTCTGATTGCAGGCGCTGGCATCGCAGGAATCGCCGTCGGCTTCGGCGCGCAGACTCTCGTAAAGGACATTATCAGTGGCATATTTTATCTGCTCGATGATGCTTTCAGAGTAGGGGAATATATTCAAAGCGGCAATTATAAGGGAACGGTCGAGTCCTTCGGTTTTCGCTCCGTGAAGCTTCGGCATCATCGCGGCCCGGTTTATACGGTCCCATTCGGGCAACTTGGGGCGGTCGAAAACATGAGCCGTGATTGGGTCATCGATAAGATGTCTATAGGCGTGACCTATGATACTGATCTCGATAAGGCGAAAAAGATCATTAAGCAGATCGGTGTGGAGCTGGCACAGGATCCTGAATTTGCCCCGTACATTCTCGAACCGCTCAAGATGCAGGGCGTCGAGCAATTCGGCGACTACGCAATCCAGCTTCGCTTTAAAATGAAGACGAGGCCCGGCGAGCAATTCATGATCCGCCGCAAGGCTTTTGCCATGATCAAGAAGAGCTTCGACGATAATGGGATCAAATTCGCGTTCCCGACCGTTCAGGTAGCTGGAAAGGAAGTTGCGGAGCCGGTCGGGGCCTATCAGGCGCTTAAGCTTGTCAATCCCGGGACCTCGAGTGAGCCGTCTTGACGCGGCGTGATCAGTTAATTGTCGCTGCAGGACGAGGGGTGTATTATCGGGATCGTCTCAAGTAGCCGCGCATCCAAGCTGGCAAATTATTGGCTTTCGTGGCGTGCCGGTTTCCTCACGTGACGGGAGGGTAGATCATGGCTATTGCATCAACACTCCAAAGATATCTTGCCGATCAGGGCATAGGATATGATCTCATCACTCACGAGCCGACGACGTCATCGACGCGTACGGCCGAGGCTGGTCATGTTTCAGGAAATTCTCTCGTCAAAGGCATCGTGCTCAGCACTGATGATGGCTATATGCTAGCCATTCTGCCCGCTTCGCGTCACATTCAGCTATCCGATCTCAGGACGGAACTGGGCCATGAGGTCCATTTGGCGACAGAGCAGGAAATCGAGGAAGTTTTCCGCGATTGCGATCGGGGAGCGATTCCACCTGTCGGCGCCTGCTATGGGTTGAATGTCATCATCGACGACAGTCTCGATCGGCACTCCGATCTCTACTTCGAGGCTGGTGACCACGCAACGTTGGTTCATATGAAAGGAGTCGAATTCGCGCGGTTGAACCCCAATGCGCAGCACGGGTCTTTTAGCACCCCGAATTAAGGGCATAGCATTGATGATTCAGGAGGCACGTACGGAAGCTCAGCAAGGATCCGGACCCTTCCCGTGCGACTGTTCTCCGCGGGCCTTATGGCGGCGTTGCCGCATTCTCCCTTGGTAGCTCCAGGGAGGATAGAGTAACGGTGCGGCGTGCAGGTGGTCCATGGAGTCGGATGACATCAAACGCAGCGTCGAGGAGTAGCTCTATTGGGATCCAGAGATCGAACCGTCAGCCGGAACTCCGGTTGTTCGCCGTTGGTGAATCCGACCCAGCGGATGTCGTTCGAATTGTAGAGAAGCACATGGGGGCTGGCGATGATTTAATGGCCAGGATTGTCGCCCCTTGTCCGAACGGAGTGTCTTCAATTTCGGACTTGCACCTGGCGAGGTCATGGAGATGACGTCGTAGCAACGCCGGAAAATTATCTTGCCGACGATCCTATGGTGATCCTGAAGATCAGGAGGACGGGCAATGAGTGAAAAGCGGATTCTTGAGGGAGGCCATCGGATCGGATTGCGAGCTTTGCTTGAGGCGCGCTTGCGGAGGCAGGAGAAGAGAGCGCTGATGCGTGAGGAGTCGACAGATCTGAAAGAAGAGGCTGTCTCTGAAAATTCAAGCACTCCCGAATCCCAGATCCGTGTGGAGGATGAGACTTAGTTTCAACGGAGTTTATTCCATCAGGTGAGCATCTCTGGTGCTTGCATGTTGGTCAGCTTCAGCGGATTCTTGCTGCGTATGAAGCTTCGAAGTTCACTTCCTCGCATGCTGGTTCAATTCGCCAGGTCCTCTCTCGTGAGCTCGACATCTCCCCTTAGCGATATGCGTCGCAATGAACCGATTTTGTTCTATGGTTATTCATGCTCTGACGGCTCTTCTCATGACGTCGACCGCTTTCGTCGTTAGGCCGCCTGCTTTCATCGGTCCAGATGATCCTTACTCGTGGCTGATCTAACATGACTCCTTCGCGCCACCAGCGGATCTACTGGCGATCTTGCGTGGTGGTTCTGATGTATCGTTGTCGCCATCTGCGCAGATAAGCGCATGCTGCGCGTCATTGTATTACGTGGCATGATCGCCCATTAAAGGCGCGTTTCAGTGCTGGTTTTCAGCCGTGGATCGGATCCTGACCATCAGGGTTAACCTGTCGACGATCTTTACCTCCAGATAGCGCTTAATCCATTTGCCGATTCAGAATTTGAACTCTAGGTAAGGCGGAGAGTTTTGCTATTGCCGAGGAACACCCTCCGTATGATTACAACCCGACGTTTTCTCATGGCTTCTTCTCTGGCGCGGCTGATCCGGAAGGAGCGAGGCGGTGCGCGCGTCACCGAAGGACACTTTCCCAATCAAGCCGATCGCAGTTCGTATGTTCATATCGAAGGCGACCAAGGCAGCCTTGTGCTGATCACGACCGGGCACGGCGCACCCACAGAGGAGCGCACCGCAGTTCCGCGCTCGCATGCGGAAGCCCTTCTCGATGTGACGCCGGGCAAAGTTGACTATGTTCGTACGAGTCTATCCATTGGTCCCCGCGAGGTTCGCATCAGCCGCTTCGTGACGCCAGGCCCCCTTGACCTGATCACAGTCGATTTCGAGACAGAGGAGGAGGCGAAGGAATTCCGTCCTCTGCCGTGGTTCGGGCCTGAAGTGACGACAGAGACTGCCTATTACAATCGATCTATCGCCCTCGACGGCCTGCCGTCAGAGACTGACGTACCACTCTCGAATATGGCTCTGAACAGCCTGCTCGACACTCTTGAGAACCGTTTCGGCTCTTCCAGATCGTTTTCCTATGCCCAGGTGGTTGCAAGTCCACCTGACCCCCGCGAGCCGCGCCGCCGTTCGGCAGTTGCTTCTGAAAAAGTAGGGGCCTCGCAAGCCGGAATATCCTCGGGGGGAAGGTCGGTTTCACCAGGTAACGCCGAGGACGGCGAGAAGGATGGGTTGAACCTCGATATCGAGGACAGCGTCATCCGCGAACTCGCACGCTCCTTGCGACCGCAACAGCGATAGACGTGACAGGCCTTTTTTCCCAAAAGCGTCTTTCAATCGGCGTCGGACAATTTGTCCGACGCCGATTGATTTCTAAAAACTCCTGGGCCAGCCGGGGGCAGGGTTGCGCAAGGCTGAGGTTTGCTGTTTGTGCCTGACCTGACGGTCTGATTGCTTAAGTTGAGCAAGACTTTGTTGCCAATTGACAGCTGGTTCGGCAAGTACAATGATTTAATAATGAGTAGTACCTCTGCGGGATCCGGTTTTATTGCCATTCCCGCAAGACAGCAGAGTACGACATGGCGAGAGCAACCAAGGTCTGCTGTTAGCACGATCAGGTCGTGTTGCTATTGGCGGGATTGATCCGTAGTTTGGAAAAAATTTGGGCTGACAGTCGACATCGAGTTGCAGAAGACTATTTACGAACTTGAAGTACTTGGACCTAAAAGGGTCTGAATCTGGGTTATGTTCGTCATTCTTAGGGACATTGCCGGAACGAGAGTTGCCTAACAGTTCATATCCGCCTCAAGAGGCAGGGATGAGTAGAGATGGCTATAGCGCTCGTACTCGTTGTGATCGTCGTAGGCTCGGTTTTATTCCACTTCCTGAGCCCGTGGTGGTGGACGCCGATTGCCTCGAACTGGCGTTATATCGATGACACGATCATTGTCACATTCTGGATCACCGGGGCCGTCTTCGTTGCCGTCGTTCTGTTCATGGCCTACTGCACGTTCCGATTTCGGCATCGAGAGGGACAGCAGGCGGCCTATGAACCTGAGAATAAAAAGCTTGAGGGCTGGCTTACCATCGTGACAGCGGTGGGTGTCGCAGCGATGCTGACACCCGGTTTGTTCGTTTGGAAACAGTTCGTGACGGTTCCAGCGGAAGCCTCCGATGTTGAAGTCGTAGGCCAGCAATGGCAATGGAGCTTCCGTCTTCCGGGGAAAGACGGCCGGCTGGGAACCTCCGATACGCGCAATGTCAGTCCCGATAATCCTCTGGGCTTGAACCGGAACGACCCCAACGGTCAAGACGATGTGGTGATCGAGGGAGGGGAGTTGCATCTCCCACTCGGCAAACCGGTGAAGGCACTGCTTCGCTCCATCGATGTCGTGCATGATTTCTATGTGCCTGAGTTTCGCGCCAAAATGGATCTGGTGCCGGGACAGGTCAGCTACTTCTGGATTATTCCAACGAGAGCGGGGACGTTCGAGATTCTCTGTGCGGAGTTGTGCGGGGTCGGGCATCCGCAGATGCGGGGTACCGTCGTGGTGGAGCCAGAGAGCGAATACCAAGCTTGGCTTCAGGAGCAGTCGCAGCGCACATTTGCGCGTCTGTCGAATCCGACAAAGTAAAGGGCATTTTCAATAGGGATTTAAGCTGGCCGCTTTGGCAGGAGAGGAATGGCAGCATGCAACCGAGACGCATCGAGCCTGACGGTAAGAAAGCGAGGAGGACGCTCTGATGGTCGATGTTCCCCTTGGTGCAGCTGGAGTTATGCCTGCGGACGCCGTCGAAGATGTCGAGCTTTACCATCCAAGGAGCTGGGTGACGAAGTACGTCTTCAGCCAGGATGCCAAAGTTATCGCCATTCAATACTCGATGACGGCGATGGCTGTGGGCCTTGTCGCACTCGTTCTATCCTGGCTGATGCGGCTGCAGCTCGGCTTTCCCGGGACCTTTTCCTTCATTGATGTAAATAGTTACTACCAGTTCATCACCATGCACGGCATGATGATGGTAGTCTATGTGCTCACTGCTCTGTTCCTGGGTGGGTTCGGCAATTACCTCATCCCGCTCATGGTCGGTGCCAGGGACATGGTTTTTCCTTATGCGAATATGTTGAGCTATTGGCTCTACCTGCTCGCGGTATTCGTGTTGATGGCGAGTTTCTTCATGCCCGGCGGACCGACGGGTGCTGGTTGGACACTCTATCCGCCACAAGCCGTCCTATCCGGAACGCCAGGGCAGGACTGGGGCATCATCCTGATGCTGGTTTCGCTGATCATTTTCATCATTGGCTTCACCATGGGCGGCTTGAACTACGTTGTGACCGTGCTGCAGGCTCGTGCGCGCGGCATGACGCTGATGCGTCTGCCCTTGACGGTCTGGGGAATTTTCACCGCCAGTATCATGGCTCTGCTTGCGTTTCCGGCCCTGTTCGTTGGGGCGGTGATGATGCTGTTCGATAGGCTCTTGGGAACGAGCTTCTTCATGCCTTCCCTTGTCGAGATGGGGCAACAGCTGAATCATACCGGTGGAAGCCCACTCCTGTTCCAGCACCTTTTCTGGTTCTTTGGCCACCCTGAGGTTTACATCGTCGCTCTGCCGGCCTTCGGCATCGTCTCGGATCTCATCAGCACCCATGCGAGGAAGAACATCTTCGGCTATCGCATGATGGTGTGGGCCATCGTCGCGATTGGCGCGCTCAGCTTCGTGGTCTGGGCGCACCACATGTATGTCAGCGGCATGAACCCTTACTTCGGGTTCTTTTTTGCCACGACCACACTCATCATCGCTGTACCGACAGCGATCAAGGTCTATAACTGGGTGCTAACTCTGTGGCAGGGCAACATCCATTTCACAACCCCGATGCTGTTCGCTCTTGGCTTTATCGTGGCCTTCGTGAATGGGGGGCTCACAGGCTTGTTCCTCGGCAACGTCGTTGTGGATGTTCCGCTCTCGGATACCATGTTCGTGGTCGCCCATTTCCACATGGTGATGGGTGTGGCGCCCATCCTCGTGATTTTCGGCGGGATTTATCATTGGTATCCCAAAGTGACTGGGCGCATGATGAGCGAGGCGCTTGGCAAGTTTCACTTCTGGGTTACATTTCTTGGAGCTTATGCGATCTTCTTCCCAATGCATTATCTCGGGTTGATGGGCGTGCCACGCCGATACTACGAACTGGGAGAGATAGCTTTTATCCCACCATCCGCGCATACGTTGAACGCGTTCATCAGCATTGCGGCGTTAGTCGTAGGCATTGCCCAATTTGCTTTCTTCTTCAATCTGTTCTGGAGTTTGTTCAAGGGGAGGATAGCCGGAGGTAATCCTTGGAAGGCGACGACGCTTGAGTGGCAGACGCCTGAAACACCTCCGCCTCATGGCAATTGGGGGCGGGAGCTGCCGGTGGTCTATCGCTGGGCTTATGATTACAGTGTGCCGGGCGCTGCGCAGGATTTCGTTCCGCAAAATCATCCCGTCATTCCACGCTCTACTTAGGAAATTTTGCGATGAGCAGCATTGTCATATTTCTGGCAGTGATCGCTTCAATTAGCGGATGGTGGCTCTCTCGTCAGAGACTGACGGCCAAGCCCTGGCTTGAGGAAGGGGATACCAGTGCTTTTCCTGGCACTGATGCCTTGGCTCTGTCTCCAACGACAGTTGGGTTAGGCGTCTTTCTTGCTGTCGTCGGCTCCCTATTTGCCCTGCTGATCAGCGCCTACTCCATTCGGATGGGTATGGAGGACTGGCGAGCTTTGCCGCTGCCGCGGCTGTTATGGTTCAACACAGGAGCGCTGGTTCTCGGCAGTTGCGCATTGCTTTGGGCGCAGGTTTCCGTACGCCGGCAGGAGATGGACGGCGTAAAGGTGAGCCTTCTAGCCGGTGGCTTTTTCACGGTTATTTTCTTGATTGGCCAGATTGCGGCATGGCGTCAATTGGTCGTCGGCGGCTATTTCCTCTCCACCAATCCCGCCAACACCTTCTTCTACCTGATCACCGGCTTGCACGGTTTGCACGTGTTAGGCGGTTTGGCAGCTTTGGGACGAACGGCTGACAAGGTGTGGCGAGGCACCGATATCCGACGGATTCGCCTGAGTGTGGAGTTGTGCGCCGTCTACTGGCACTTCCTGTTGTTCATTTGGCTCATCCTGCTGAGCTTGCTTACAGGTTGGGCGGGTGACTTTATCGCTGTCTGTCGCGGTTTCCTTTCTTAGAGAGGATAAGTTCGATGGTAGAAACTGCAGCGCCGAATATCGGGCAGTCTCTTACGCAGCCTACCGGCTGGCAAAGCGTGACTGCCGACTTATCCTCGGACCGGCGGGCGTTCAAAAACGTTTCCTGGGGAAAGGCCATGATGTGGATCTTTCTCCTTAGCGACACCTTCATTTTCAGCTGCTTTCTGATTTCTTATATGACAACGCGCATGTCCACGACCGTGCCTTGGCCCAATCCAAGCGAGGTCTTCGCGCTGACCATCGGCGGAAGGGCGCTGCCTCTCATTCTGATTGCCATCATGACCTTCGTGCTGATCAGCAGCAGCGGGACGATGGCGATGGCAGTCAATTACGGTTACCGCCGCGACCGGGTCAGAACGGCTCTTCTGATGCTTGTGACGGCGGCGTTCGGCGCCACCTTCGTTGGGATGCAGGCTTTTGAGTGGACCAAGCTGATCGGTGAAGGCGTTCGGCCGTGGGGAAATCCCTGGGGCGCCGCCCAGTTCGGCTCAAATTTCTTCATGATCACGGGCTTCCATGGCACGCATGTCACCATTGGTGTGATCTTTCTAATCATCACTGCGCGCAAGGTCTGGCGTGGAGATTTCGACAACGAGAGACGAGGGTTCTTCACCAGTCGAAGGGGGCATTATGAGAATGTCGAGATCATGGGCCTCTACTGGCACTTCGTCGACTTGGTATGGGTCTTCATCTTTGCTCTTTTCTATCTCTGGTAGGAGTGACGGATATGGCACGAGCAATGGCGCAGGTTGAAGGACAGCATCACCCGATCAAGCTCTATCTGGTGGTCTGGGCATGGCTGTTCGTTCTGAGCACGTTCTCTTATCTCGTCGACTACTTCGACTTGCAAGGTTCACTCAGATATTCCCTGATCCTGTTGTTCATGGTGCTGAAGGCAGGCTTGATTGTCGCGATTTTCATGCACTTGGCTTGGGAGAGGTTGACGCTGATCTACGCTATTCTGGTTCCGCTTTCGGCTGTGCTTGTCTTCGTCGCCATCATGGTTTTCGAATCCAATTACACGTTTCTTACACGTATTGCGTTCTTCCGGGCGGGCTCCTAGTGCTGTAGCGGGTACTTACGTCACGCGGCGACCGCTGCTGACGATGGCTCGACGAGCTTGCGGTAGAGGTGCCAAGTCGCATGGCCCAGAACCGGCATCACGATGGCGAGACCGACGAGAAGCGGTATGGAGCCTATCACAAGGGCAGTGGCAACGATCAAACCCCATAAAGCTATCATGAAGGGATTCGTCAGCGCAGCCCTGATAGACGTTTGGAGCGCGACGGCCGCACCCACATCACGGTCAAGCAGCAGCGGAAAGGAAATGACGCTGATGCTTAAGACCACTGCCGCGAAGATGAAGCCTATGGCGTTGCCGAGGATGATCAATGTCCAGCCTTCGGAGGAGGTCAGTACCTGATGGAAGAAGCTTGAATAGGACGTAGGCGCTATTGGACCAAAGAGCGCCTCGTAAAGCGATCTCGCTACGGCTAGCCACGCGAGAAAGATTATCAGGAGAAGGATGCCCAGAGCGACGATGGATGGAATCGAGGGCGAGCGCAGCACATCGAAGGCATGATGCCAGGAGGTGTCGAGACCGAGTTCCCGTCGACGGCTGATTTCATAGAGACCTATCGCTGCGAACGGACCGACGAGGGCGAAACCCGTCACGAGGGGGTAAAGCAGGGGCAGGGCGTTATTGCTGAAGCTGAGTGCCGCTAGGCAGATACCGAAAATCGGGTAGATCAGTCCGAGAAAGGCGAGATGAGACGGCATCGCAAGAAAGTCGTCGAGGCCTTTAACCAAAGCATCTTTGATATCGGCGAGTCCGATTTTACGCACAACCGGGTGGGCGGGAGTTGCCTCTGCTCCGGCAATTACGTGAAAATTCGCCATAACCGTTCCTCCTGAACCGGTTCGACAAGATTCAGGCCGCAATGGCGCCTTGCATAAACAACGGACCACGCACAATCGCGACCGATACTTCTATAATTATACGCTTCCGGTTGGGCTTTGTCGCCTCTTGCTTGGTCGAGACACACCATCCGGCATGTTCCTCGCCGTTATCAACAATTTGTGATCACATCATTGGCGCGGGTGGCTGGAGTGTTTTCTCCAGCGGTCCATTTCGCAAGGCAACAGGTTTGCGAAATAGCGGCCTCTAGTTTGCGGGAAGGAAACCCTGTGATTCAATTCCCTAGCCTCATCTCCATCGCGACGGCGGTTCCGGAGCATGTTCTCCTGCAGACGGAGGCCGCTGCCGCTGCCGGAACCTTGTTTTCCGAACGGTACAGTGATTACGAGCGTGTATCTCGCGTTTTTCAAACGGCAGGTATTCACAAACGTCATGTGGTCCGCCCGTTGGAATGGTTCTTCGAGCCGCATGGTTGGCCAGAGAGAACAGCGGCTTATCTCGATGGCGCTCTTCAATTGTTCATCAGGGCGGCGACTGTGGCGCTTGAAAAAGCTGGGCTCAATGCGCGCGAGATCGACACGATCGTCACTGTTTCATCAACGGGAATCGCGACCCCCAGCCTGGAAGCGCATGCACATGGACCGATGGGCTTTCGTGAAGACGTTCATCGGGTCCCAGTTTTTGGCCTGGGATGTGCCGGTGGCGCGACAGGGCTGTCCGTTGCGGCCAAGCTTGCGCAGGCACGACCTGGAACCAACGTTCTCTTCGTCGCGGTTGAACTTTGCTCCCTGGCGTTCCGCCTCGATGAGTTGACCAAAGCGAATATCGTCGCCACAGCATTGTTTGGAGACGGGGCAGCAGCCTGCATTCTCCGCGCCGGTGAGAAGGGAATCGCCGAGGTTGAAGCCTCTGGTGAACATACTTGGCCGAACACGCTCGATATCATGGGCTGGAGTGTGGATCCGCAAGGGTTTGGAGTGATCTTCGCTCGGGCCATCCCGCCCTTCGCTGAGGCTCATATCGGGCCAGCAGTCTCAGGCATTCTGGAGCGGGCTGGCCTGGGCATGTCCGATGTCGATCGTTTCGTCTGCCATCCGGGTGGTAAGAAAGTCATCACCGCGCTCGAGCGGGCACTTTCTCTTGATCAGGGCTCGCTCGATCATGAACGGGCGGTCCTCTCAGATTATGGCAACATGTCGGCGCCGACGGTTTTGTTCGTGCTGGAGAGAGTGGTCCAGGCCGGTTTGCCTCATCGTTCTGTAATCAGTGCCCTCGGTCCCGGATTTACTGCGAGTTGCGTCTCCCTGAAAAAGGCTGCGTGATGTTGGCGTTTCTCATCCTGGCTTTCGTCACGATGGAGCGGTTGTCGGAGCTTTGGTTTGCCCATCGCAATACAAAACGTCTTCTCAAGTACGGTGCCCTCGAGACTGCGCCGGGGCATTATCCTTTGATCGTTACGCTCCATGCGGCATGGCTTGGCGGCTTGTGGTTCCTTGCCTGGGATCGGCCTGTCAGTCCCGTGTGGCTGGCCGTATTTGTCATTCTGCAGATCTTAAGAGTTTGGATACTTCTGACCCTCGGGCGCCGGTGGACCACGCGCATCATTGTCATGCCCGGCGAGGCGCTCGTGCGCAAAGGACCCTACCGCCTGATGTCGCACCCTAATTATGCGGTCGTCATCGGGGAAATCGCCGTTCTTCCTCTTGTCTTCGGGCTGGCATGGTATGCGCTGATCTTCACGTTTCTGAACGGGCTTATTCTTACCATCCGCATTCGGGCCGAGAATATCGCCTTGTCAGCCGCAAGGCGCTCGCTATCCGGCGAGCCGATTTGAAAGATCGTCTGCGAGTTCCTGAAGACGGTTTGCCGGCGCCCGGCCGATCAACATGAAGTGCCGGCCGTCCTTCGACCAGTAGACGACATTGAAGCCAAAGCGCTGCTCCACATGATGAGTGGCATCTCTGCCATTGTCCGGATAGATGCACAGGGCCATGGGACCGCTATCAGGATCAAGGTAGGAAATCTGGCCGAGCGGCTTGCCGTCGTATTCGAGGAGTTGAGCGCGTTTGAACGATAGGCCGGACAGCATGACCTTTTGCGATGAAAGGGGTAGTTTCAGCTTACTCCCGATCGCTGCAAGTTCCCGTTCTCGCATGCTTGCATCGTCCGGAATGCTGGCGAGAGTTTCCGACGTATAGAGAGTCAGATACTCCGCCACCGCCTGTCGCCAGTCGTCATCGCTGGATTGGCTCTCAATCGAAATCAGGTCGTGAACGTCCCTGCTCAAGATAGGCAATACTCGATCAGCGCCGACTCCTGCGAAGAATAGCAATATCCCGGCGGCCAATGCACCCATGCCCATCCACCGATGCAGGCGCGCAGGACGGCTTAGCGAAGTTTCCGGAGTTGAAAGAAGATTGCTCAACATCGCTTCCAGCCGTTCCTTCGGGGCTTGGGCAAGAAGAGAGTCGAATGCTTTTTGGAAAGGTCGGTTCCCGCCGGCCAGGATCAGCAATCGCCGTTGCAGGTCCTGACTAGAGGCGAGGCGGTGTGCAAGATTGCTGCGTTCGGTCGATGTGAGTTCGCCATCGAGATATGAAACGAGCTCCGCATCTGCAGGATGGTCCATGTGATCGGCGTCTGTCATGGAAACCTCGCTTCCGGTGCGCTTTCGTCCCGCCTTTCCGCGCCGAGTTTTCCAAGGGCTGCGCGTGCAGCCGCCAAGCGGCTCATGACCGTTCCAATGGGCACGTCGAGAATCTCTGCAGCTTCACGATAGGCTAGACCTTCCACATAAACGAGGAAAACGGCAGCGCGTTGCGGCTCGGGTAGGGCCTGAACCTCCTTTAGAACTTGGGTTTTCAGAACGTTCGATTCGACCTGTTCCGCACCATTAAAGATGAGGGCGGTTTCCGCGTCGACGAGCCCCTCTCCCTGCCGAACGCGGCGTGAGCGTAGTTCGTTGAGCCAGATCGAATGCAGAATCGAGAAAAGCCATCGGTCGACGCGCGTTCCCGGCTCGAACTGATGAGCACGCTCAAGAGCACGTAGGCAGGTGGCCTGCACCAGGTCCTCCGCCACGTCGCGGCGCCCGGCCAGGACGAGGCCGTATCGCCACAGCCGTATCAGCTGGCCGGCCAGAGCTGCTCTCACCTCTTCCTGACCGTTCCTGATCATGCTTTGCGGAGATGGGCTGTATGAGAACCGGCTTCTGGGTAACAGGAATGCAGGTTCCGCACAATGCGACGTACTTCTCTCGGCATGAAAGGCTCCGGTCATCTTGAGTATTCCGGTGTATGGGGAGCAAATGCATGAGATGTGGCTCGCCAACCTATTAGGACATCAAGGGACCAAGCCCCGGGGCCGAAGGCAACAAAGGCCAGGGAACCTCCCACAATGGCAATATTCTTGTAGATATGGGTGAGCTGCTCCGCACCCGTGAAATCCTTATGAAAGAGGAAGGCAGCCAGAAGGCAGAAACCTGCCAAGGTAAAAGCGACAACTTGGGTCAAGGCCTCACCCGGTAGGATTTTGCTGCGCGTCTTCCCGTATCGATGCACGCGCCAGTCATAGGTTCCTCCGCTCGTGCTGGTAGTCATGTCTATGGGGCGCGCATTTCCACTGCAGTTGCCGCCCACGTTCCTGCCGGCACTTCCGCTGCTACATGCCTTAAAGGCAAAAGCCGATGCGATGGCCAACGCTGCGCCAAAGGAGAGAATGACGGCTTTCGCTATCGGACCTGTTTTGTGAACTGCTTCGCTTCGGCTGTGCATCGCAGCTTCCAGCAGGGTTGAGGGACCATGGAGAACACCGGAGGTTTTGGGTTTATTCGAACCCATTGACCCGCAGCGCTTTTCGGGCGGCTCTTTGCTGCCAGGGCAAGTTTGTCAAAAGACAATGGTTCGTAAACATATTTGTGTAAACGGGCCAACGAAAGCAGACCCGGAATAGTAAAAATCTAGACTGCTCTTGATGACAACATGAATACTATTGGGTCATGTCGTCTCCAGCTTAAGGGTGATCCAAAAAAATCTGCTGGGATGGCGCATGCCGGAAATGATGCGCCATCACTCGATTGAGTTGAGGGCATAGGCAGTCGTCGATTTGATGCGCTGCATCGCGAAGCGGGACGTCACGTTCTTGAGGGGAATTGCCTCGATCAACCGCTTATAGAAGCGATCATAGGCTGCCATATCCGCAACGACGACACGAAGCATGTAATCGACATCGCCGGCCATGCGGTAAAATTCCATCACCTCGGGCATATCTGAAACGAATTCTGCAAAGCGCTGAAGCCATGTTCCAGAATGGTCGGATGTTTCAATCGAGACGAAAACCGTCAGGCTCAATCCGATTTTCTCGGGGTTGACTAGAGCAACGCGCTTTTCGATGACGCCACTTGTTTCCAGGCGTTGAATTCTCTTCCAGCACGGCGTTTGCGATAGCCCGACCCTTTGAGCAAGCTCGGCAATAGAGATGCTGGTATCCTCCTGCAAAAGAGCGAGAATCTTAACGTCAATGGCATCCATGTTGGATATTCCAGAGAATATAGATTATAATTCCCTAAAATTGGCAAATTTAGAGAAATATTTTCTTTGTAATTCCGACTTGTCTCGCCAGAGAAATTTTATTCTAATTAGCGACGGTCTTACGTCAATGCGAAATGGGCTCCTTTCTCTGCCGCATCGGCTTTGTCGTGGAAAGGGATACGGTCAGGTTTCAGGTTCACATAACGAAATGATCTAGCCTCGGCGCTATTCTTCTCCAGTAATTGACTCGATTATCCTGGGCCATCTTGCGGATTTCCTCATGAAGGAGGCGAGTATGTGCAGAGGTAACTTTGGCAAGCTCCCACGATGGAAAGCGGTTTTCCTCGCGCTGTTGCCAAGCCTGTTGCTTGGCGGGCCTGCCTATGCCCAAGCGCTTCTGAATGTCTCCTATGATCCAACCCGCGAGCTGTATCGCGATATCAACCGATTGTTTTCTGCAGACTGGAAGGCAAAGACTGGGGAGACGGTCAATATCCGCATGTCTCATGGCGGATCGGGCAGTCAGGCCCGCGCCGTGATTGATGGTTTGGATGCCGACGTGGTTACGTTGGCGCTTGCAGCCGATATCGACGAGATCGCCCAGCGCACGAAGAAGATCCCGGCCGATTGGCAAAAGCGCCTGCCGAGTAATTCATCTCCCTATACCTCGACCATCGTTTTCCTCGTGCGGAAGGGGAACCCGAAAAGCGTCAAGGACTGGGATGATCTGGTGAAGCCCGGTATTCAGATCGTAACGCCGAATCCGAAAACATCCGGTGGTGCGCGCTGGAATTATCTCGCGGCATATGCCTATGCGCTGGAAAAATTCGGCAATGATCAGAAGGCTCAGGAATTTCTTGCTCAAATTTTCAAGAACACGCCGGTTCTCGACACGGGTGCGAGGGGGGCGACTAATACCTTTGCGCGCCGGGGCATCGGCGATGTGCTGCTAGCCTGGGAAAACGAGGCATTCCTCGCCAAGGATGAACTCGGGGCCGACAAATTCGATATTGTCGTCCCGTCCATGTCGATCCTCGCGGAGCCGCCAGTATCGCTCGTCGACGGCAATGTCGATAGAAAAGGCACGCGTAAAGCGGCGCAGGCTTATCTTGAATTTCTCTATACCCCGGAAGCTCAGGCGACGATTGCAAGGCGTTACTACCGGCCGGCCAAGCCCGAATTTGCCGCAAAGGAGGATATAGCCCGCTTTCCGAACGTAAAACTGGTCACTGTCGATCAAGTCTTTGGTGGTTGGGCAGGCGTACAGAAGAAGCACTTCTCTGATGGCGGTATCTTCGACGCCATTTTGAAGGCTAACCGCTGAACATGACCGGGGCTGTCATCATGCCTCGATCTGCGAGTCTCTCCTCGCATCGCAGATTCCGTCAGCCGAGTGCGATCCCCGGTTTTCAGCTCGCATTCGGCTATACACTGACCTATCTCGGTTTGATCGTCCTCATCCCGCTTGCGGCACTAATCGTGCGAGCGTCCTCGCTTGGCATCGAGGGATTGTGGCAGATCTTGTCCGACGAGCGCGTCTTGTCGGCCCTGCGGATCAGCTTCGGCCTCTCATTCGCGGCCGCTGTCCTTGACGCCGTCTTCGGGGCGCTCATAGCCTGGGTGCTCGTGCGTTATTCTTTTCCAGGTCGCAAGCTCATTCATGCCGCCGTCGATTTGCCCTTCGCATTGCCGACAGCCGTTGCCGGCATATCTCTTGCCGCGCTTTACGCGCCCAATGGATGGCTCGGCGAGCCGCTCGCCGAATTGGGGATCAAGGTAGCATATACTCCGCTGGGCATTTTCATTGCGCTTGTCTTCGTAGGGTTGCCCTTTGCAGTCCGAACAGTCGAGCCGCTGATCGAAGAGCTGGACCGCGAGGTCGAAGAGGCCTCGGCCACGCTCGGTGCGACACGCACCCAGACAATATGGCGCGTCATCCTCCCGCCTTTGCTTCCAGCTGTCCTTACTGGCTTCACGCTCGCTTTCGCTCGTGCCGTCGGCGAGTATGGTTCGGTCATCTTTATCGCAGGGAATATTCCCTATGTCTCAGAAATTGCGCCCATCCTGATCGTCATCCGGCTCGAGGAATTCAATTATGCAGGGGCGACAGGCATTGCGGTAATCATGCTCGCGATATCCTTCGTGACACTCCTCACCGTCAATCTTATCCAGGCATGGAGCCGCAAGAGGTTCGGTTATGCTTGACAGATCCAGCCGCCGGCGGGCAACGACGGAAGCCTTCTCAACGCGATTCCTGCTGACCCTCGCGGCCCTAGTATTTCTCGGACTGTTCTTGGTTCTGCCCCTGGTCGTTGTCTTCGTAGAAGCTTTCCGCAATGGAGCGGGGGCCTATTTTACCTCTTTTCAGGAGCCTGACGCGCAGGCAGCCATCAGGCTAACATTGACTGTCGCGGCCATCGCTGTTCCGCTCAATCTGGTCTTCGGCATCGCGGCTTCCTGGGCCGTGGCGAAGTTTGAGTTCCGTGGCAAGAGTCTCTTGATCACGTTCATTGACCTGCCGTTTTCCGTCTCGCCGGTCGTGTCAGGTCTTGTGTTCGTGCTCCTGTTCGGTGCGCAGGGGTATTTTGGATCATGGCTCAAGATGTATGGTGTTCAGGTCATCTTCGCGCTGCCTGGAATTGTCCTGGCTACTGTCTTCGTTACTTTTCCTTTCGTGGCGCGCGAACTCATTCCTCTCATGCAGGATCAGGGAACGACGGACGAGGAGGCCGCGCTCACGCTTGGTGCCAGTGGGTTTATGACCTTTCTGACCGTAACGCTTCCGAATGTGCGCTGGGCGCTCCTCTATGGCGTGTTGCTTTGCAATGCCCGTGCGATGGGTGAATTTGGTGCCGTAGCGGTTGTTTCAGGGCATATTCGTGGAGAAACCAATACCATGCCGCTGCATGTGGAAATTCTCTACAACGAGTATAATTTCGTTGCTGCTTTTGCCGTTGCCTCGCTTCTAGCGCTTCTGGCTCTCGTGACGCTCGCGGCTAAGTCTTTCCTAGAATGGCGCTATGGTGAATCGATCGCTGCGCGAGGGGCGCATTAGGAGGGCCGATGGAGATCCGGGTTGATCACCTGTCCAAGGAGTTCGCCGAGACGTCGGCTCTACGAGACGTCAACCTGACAGTCCATACGGGAGAACTGATGGCCTTGCTTGGTCCCTCCGGTTCCGGCAAGACGACATTGCTGCGCGTCATCGCGGGACTTGAGATGCCGAATGAGGGGCGCATTTTTTTCGGGCAGGAAGATGCGACGCATGTTCCCGTGCAGAAAAGAGGCGTTGGCTTCGTCTTCCAGCATTATGCCTTGTTCCGGCATATGACGGTGATGGAAAACATAGCTTATGGCCTTCGTGTCCGGCCCCGGACAATTCGTCCGCCAAAGACAGAAATACAGGCGCGGGTCCGCAGGCTCCTCGCGCTTGTTCAGCTGGAGGGGTTGGAAAACCGCTATCCTGCGCAGCTCTCGGGTGGTCAACGCCAGCGCGTGGCTCTGGCGCGCGCCTTGGCCGTCGAGCCTCGCGTGCTCTTGCTCGACGAACCTTTCGGGGCGCTTGATGCCAAGGTGCGGAAAGACTTGCGCCGATGGCTGCGAGAAATTCACCGCCATACGGGGCAAACGACCGTTTTCGTCACTCATGATCAGGATGAAGCTCTGGAATTGGCGGACCGGGTCGCGATCCTGAAGGATGGCCGCATCGAGCAGGTCGGGACCCCTGATGAGGTCCATGAGGAGCCTGCCACGCCCTTCGTCATGAGCTTCATCGGCGACACATCAAGCCTGCGCGTAGAGGTGAGGCAGCAGGCGGTCTGGCACGGAGAGATTTGCTTACCCATCGCCCCTGAAGACAGACCCGATGGTCTAGCCGACCTTTACATTCGTCCGTGGGACATCCGTTTCGTCGATGGAGGTGATCCTGCAGCCCTTGCTGGATCGATCACCGCAATGAGACGCTCGGCCTTGGGGCATCGAGCGGAAATCAGGGTCGCGTCAACAGGAGAGACGATTGAGGTCGATGTTCCCGCCGGCTTGAGGCTCGGCCCTGCTGAGGCGGCCTTCCTTAAAATCATGCACGGAAGAATATTTCCTCTTTGAGGCAGCTCATTCTTCAAGCCAAGATCTATGAAAATTTAATGCCAAGTGAACGCTGTTGCTCGGACTGAGAAGCCTATTGCGTGAGGCATACCTATTCCGAAAGCCGACCTTTGCGGTCATATAAGGCGCCCTGGATTGTTGAGATATTTCGACTTCATGGCATCCAGGGAGCGATAGCTCAGCGCCGCGACCGTGTTTGTCGGGTTGTAGCCTGCATTCTGGGGAAAGCTGCACGATCCATGGACGAATACGTTGAGCACATCCCAGCTCTGGAGATAGGTCGTAACGGCTGAGCTCCTGCGATTTGCGCCGAGAACGGCTCCTCCGGTCGTATGTGTCGTCTGATACGGGACGATGCTGAACGGTACCGGCGGCAAAGACACTTTTACATAGGTTGGATTCATCGCGCGGGCGATTTCCGTTGCCTTGTCTGCCAGGAACCGACGCATCTTGAGGTCGTTCTGTGGAAAATCGAACGTAACGCGTGCGAGCGGCATTCCGTATACGTCCCGATAGGTCGGATCGAGATCGATGTAGTTCGTACGCCGCGCCATGCTGGCGCCATGCGTTTGGATGGTGAAGGAGCGATCATACCAGTCGTGGAGTGCTTTCTTCCAGCCGGCGCCCCATCGCGGAGCATCGTCCGGTAAGACTGTCTGCTGGATCGGGCGTGCGCCTGTGGTTTGTCCCAGGATGTATCCACCACCAATAAACCCATGTGGCCGGTGGTCGAAATTGTCACCGTTAAAATCGTCGATGGTCATCCCCATGGCACCGGCACCGGCATAGGCGTTCATCCGCTTGTCGGCGAAGAAGGGGTAGATGTATGCCATGGTCTGATAGGCGAAGTTTCGTCCTACAGTGCCTTGTCCCGTCCTCGCATCGTAAGCGGGACCGATGCCCGACATGAGCATGAGACGGACGTTGTGTACCTGGAACGCACAGAGCAGGACGATATCGGCCGGTTGGAACGTCTCACGGCCGGCGACGTCAAAATAGGTCACGCCGCGTGCCGCCTTGCGATCGGGAGTAAGTTCGACCCGCGTCACGCGGCAGTCGCAACGCAGCTCGAAGTTCGGACTCTTCAGAGCCACAGGCAGGACGGTATTGAAAGGGCTTGCCTTGGACCAGTTGTAGCAGCCGTAGCGTTCGCAGAAGCCGCAATAGGTGCAGGGTCCCATCTGAACGCCGTCGGGAGTTGTATACGAATCCTGGCTCACATTGGAGGCGGGTTGTGGGAAAGGCTTGTAGCCCAGCTTCTTGACCGTATCGCCAAAGAGTCTTGGGCCGTAGCCCTGACGTAAAGGTGGCAGTGGATATTCGCGAGTGCGCGGACCTTCGAAAGGATTGCCGCCTTCTTGGATCGTACCTTTCAGATTGCCAGCCTTTCCAGACGTTCCGCAAACATACTCGAACTTGTCATAATAGGGCTCGAGTTCGTCGTAGGTGATATCCCAATCTTGGATTGTGAGTTCCGGATCGATGAAAGCCTTGCCGTAACGCGCTTCGTTATGGCTCCTCATCTGGAAGTCGGACGGCATAAAGCGCCAATGCTGCCCATTCCAATGGACGCCTGCGCCACCGAGACCCTCGCCGAGCAGAAAAGCGCCCAGCCGGCGCATGGGAAGGGCCGTCTCGCTTGGCTCATTGCGGAAGGTGATCGTATCGAGCGACAGGTCCTGGAACATCTCGCCACGGGAATTCCAACGCAACTCATCCAGTGCGTTGGGAGCCGTGAAGTCGGGAGTGGTATCGCGAAAGCGCCCGCGTTCCAGGCCCACGATCCGCAGACCCGTATCAGCAAGTTCGCGTGCGGCAATGCTGCCGGTCCATCCCATTCCGACAATGACGACATCGACGTGTGGCATCATCCTTGGCATGACGGCCTCCCGCGCTAACCGGCGATCGCGATTGGGTCGATTTTGTAAACCTCGCCGTTGAGCCCGACTGCATCGGTCAGGACAGGATTGGCGCCAGGGAAATTTATCATGCGCCAAGCGGCCATGTTGCGGTTGCCGCCATAAAGCGGGTCGCTAAGATAGCCTTCGGCTGTGTTCTGCCAGAGAATCTGAAAGAAGACGGCCGACGAGATCCCATCAAAATCGATCTTGCCCCCTTCCATCTGTGCCAGAACGTCATCCTGGTCGGCCGGTTCAAGCTCAGCAAAGCGCTTGCCCTTGCTTCCCTGGCACCATCGGTCGAGCGCAAGGAAGCCGATGCGATAAATTTGCGCCGGTGTGAGCGCGACCTGCCACCCTTGCGAAGGTGTGCCGTCGGCCCAGGGTCCTTGCATATACCAGCGCGCGGCGATTCCGAATTGACCGCTAAGCTCCTGGTCGATGAAGGTTACGACGCCCGCTTCTACGCCCCCGGGCCCGACGTCGTCTGCCGGAATGAGGCGATCGACCATGGCGGTGAGAGTCTCGACTTCGGTGCTGGAGAGGAACCGGTAGCCCTGAGGGCCAGTGGGCGGAACCAATTCGGGATGCGGAGCTGCGCTTTGAGGCACGGCTGGTTCGGGTTGCGGATTTGCAGCTGGAGGAGGTGTTTGGGCACCAGCCTTATCGGCCACGAGTGCCGTTGCGGCTGAAAGAGCTATCAGGAAATGGCGCCGCGATGGAGGTGTGGGTTCGTTGTCGGAAGAGGTGCTCATTTCGTGGCTCCCGCTTGCCCCTCGCCGGGAGCCGCGGCCGGAGGCTGCCCAGGAGGCGGTGGTTGTGCGGTTTGGCTGGGGGATGACGATGGATGCCCTGTACTGCTCGACCCAGCGCCACCCGTCGAGCCGGGCAAGGCCGGAGATGAGGCTGGCTCTTGAGAAGCTACCATCGGAGTCGAGAGTTGCAGAGGTGCCAGAACAGGAAGCTGGAGCAGCTGGAGAGCCTGTTTCGTCGCCGCCTCGCATCCTGCCGCGTCTCTCGCCTTGGCTTTACGCTCAGCCTCGGTCACGAGTGTACCAGCGCGGGGTTGAACATCAGGCGGGGCCTTGGGAAGTGCCAATTGGATGCGGGTCAGATCCTCAGCGCAACTCGCCTGGGCGAGGGAGGATTGTATGAAGGATAGAATGACACCTATGACCAAGGCTGCGGAAATGTGGTGCATGCTCAAGCTTCCTTGAGACGCTCAAACCGAGGCGATATTATTGCCGGTCTTCGCCGGTGCAGAGATGATATAGATCAGGGTAGAGATAATCCGATCCATCACGACCGCTTCAGCGATGCGACATTTTCTTCACCTCAGCAATCGCACAGGCAGTCTTAGATGGACTCTCCATTTCGGTTATTTTTATAAAATTACGATATGGTGCCGATAAAATCGTGTTTGGCGGTAGCGATGCCGTTGTGCCGTAGGATGGCGTACGCCGTCGTGAGATGGAAATAAAAATCCGGCAATGCGAAATGGAGAAGGTAAGTCTGCCCTTTGAACGTCATGGGCTGTCCGCCGATCTGGAGCATGATCTCCCGTCCTTCCGAGCCGTCGATCCGGGTCGGATCGACGCTTTTTACGAACTCAGTCACCAGGGCAAGCCGCTGCTGCAAGTCGGCGAAGCTCTTTTCAACGTCGTCGAATTTCGGCACATGGAGGCCAGCTAGGCGGGCCGTAGCCCAGCCGGACGCTGGGGCATGCCGGGAATATCGGAGGCGCTGCCGTTTTCTATCGCCTCAAGCCGCGAATTACATTCACGGCATTGTCCTTCCAGTCGATGGAGGCTGGCTTGCTCGTTGGATCAGGTGCCGAACGCCATCAGTGGGTCGAACGTTAGGGGGAAATTCGCACTCGCACTTGATGGCTCAGCGTGGGGTAATAGCGATTCCTTGAGCGTCAAAGACATGAAGTTCCGACGGAAGCGCGAGACCGACCCGGTCGCCAGCGGCAAAGCGCCCCTGACCGGGGGAAGTCAGGGTGAAGTTGCCTCCAAGGTGGGTCTTGCCATGGAGAACAGTCTCCGCGCCAAGTTGCTCCACGAGCGTAATTTCGAGTGCCAGCGTTCCATCTTCGACATCAGTAATATCGACCTCATGCGGTCGGACACCAAGCGTGACCGGGGTCCCTGGCGCAAGTTCGATTCCCGTCATGCCGTGACGCCTCCCGCCCACATCGAGACTAGCCCGGTCGACCAACGCCTCGATGAAATTCATACGCGGCGAGCCGATGAAACCGGCGACGAAGCGATTTGCCGGCTTGTTGTACAGCTCGAGCGGGGTGCCGACCTGTTCCACGCGGCCATCGCGTAGAACGACGATGCGGTCAGCGAGCGTCATGGCCTCGGTTTGATCGTGCGTCACGTAGATCATCGTGGCGTCGAGGCGCTCGTGAAGTGCCGCAAGCTCGGCCCGCATCACAACCCGCAGCTCCGCATCGAGGTTCGACAGAGGTTCGTCGAGAAGGAAAATTCCAGGGCGCCGCACGATGGCGCGGCCGATGGCGACGCGTTGGCGTTGACCACCGGAAAGCTGACCGGGCCTGCGGTTCAGCAGGGGCTCAATCAGAAGCATTCGCGCCGCCTCCATGACGCGGGCTTCGATTTCCGCCTTCGGCATCCGGATATTCTCAAGACCAAAGGCCAGATTCTGGCGTACACTCATATGCGGGTAGAGGGCATAGGACTGAAACACCATCGCCAAGCCTCGATCAGCGGCGGAAACGCTGTTGACGAGACGATCATCAAGGCGGATCTCGCCTGAACTTGCCGCCTCCAATCCCGCGATGATCCGGAGGAGCGTCGACTTCCCGCAGCCGGAGGGACCTACGAACACGACGAACTCGCCGTCGCGCACTTCAAGGTCGATGCCGTGCAAGACGTTTACGGCGCCGAACCGTTTGGTAATCTGATGTAAGGCGAGATTGCTCACGGCGAATTCTCTCCGGTTGGAATCGACATCACTTCAGGCCTGTATTGGCGATGCCACTGGTAATATAGCGCTGAAGGAATAAGAATATGGCCGCGACGGGCAGGATCGATAGAACCGTCATCGCCAACACATAATGCCATTGCACATTCAATTCCCCTGAGAACGCATTCAGCCCCACCTGTAGGGTATACTGCTCCTTGCGCGAGAGCACGATGAGAGGCCACAGGAAGTCGTTCCAGCGCCACATGATGGAGAAGATCGCCAGCACCGCAAGGGCGGGTGCTGCGAGAGGCAGTATGATTCGCCAATAGATTTGCCACTCCGAGGCCTTGTCCATTCGCGCGGCGTCGATCAGCTCATCGGGAATGGTCAGCATATATTGGCGCAACAGGAAGACACCTGTCGGCGTCGCCACGGTGGGAAGGATGACGCCCCAGAGTGTGTCGAACAGGCGTAGTCCGTTCACGACAAGATAGAGCGGCACCACGATTACCGAGAGAGGCACCATCAAGGTCGCAAGGATAATGCCCAGAACCGCGGCACGGCCCTTGAACTCATATTTCGACAGTGCGAAGGCCGCCATGGAGTTCACGATCAACGTGATGGCCGTCGCCGTGAGAGTGACGAAAATCGAATTCTGAAAGTAACGAAGGAAATTGAATTGTTCCAGCGGCTCCGTATAGTTGGAGGTTGCCAGTTTCACCTCCCGTTCTGGAATCCGCTTGTCGATGGGCACGCGAATGATCTGTTGTGGATCGGCCGGGTCGACCATCTGAGCCATGAGGCCTATACGACGCACCTGGGCGAGAACGCGCTCGGTGCCGTCATCCTGTTTTACCCGGTAGAGCGGCAGCGGCTTGTCGTAGCCCTGCACGTTCGCCGTGCGGGTGTCGAGCGGCAGCAGCGTCGGTGGGAACTCCACCAGATTCGCCGGCGTCTTGAACGATGAAAGGGCGAGCCAGACGATGGGCCCGAACATCAGAAAAAGACCGATGCCAAGCCAGATGTAGGACAGAATGTCGGTCCAGTGCCAACCTTTGCCGCCGCGGCGTCGGAGAAGAAAGGTCGCGATCCCACTCATGCACGTGCCCCTCGATTGCGACGGTTGGACGCCATCAGCTGCAGAACCGTAAGACCGATCAGAACCAGCCCCATAAGGATGGAGGCTGCGGAGGCAAGGCCGAGATTGCGCAAGACGTGAGCGAACCCCGTTTCGTAGATATATTGCGTGATGAAAAGCGTGCTCGTACCCGGGCCGCCGCCCGTCAGCACATAAGCCTCGTCAAAAATTTGAACGGCGCGGATCAGCGCCAGGGTGATGACGACCAAAAGATTCGGCCATAGCAACGGCAACGTGATCCGCCAGAAGGTGCGGAGCGGGCGTGTACCATCCATCATCGCCGCTTCATAGAGATCGCGCGGGATGGCCTGCAAGCCGGCCAGGAGGATCAATGCGTAGAAGCCGAGATGGGCCCATACCGATACGAAAATGGCCCAGAACATTGCCCAGCTCCGATCGGCCAGCCACAGAGTCCGTTCATACCCGTACTCGACAAGAACGGCGTTCAGGAGCCCGTCACGTTGCAGGATCCATTTCCAGATCAGGCCGACGACAACCGGTGACAGTAGAACGGGAAAGAAGAAGACGGCGCGCCAGAATCCGCGGCTGCGCATTTCCCGGTTCAGGACGAGCGCGGTACCGAGCGCCACCAGTACTAGAACCGTGACCTGAACCAAGACGAAGAAGACGGTGTTGTGAATACTCTGCCAGAAGGCATCCTCACGGCATGTCGCGGGTTGTGTATAGTCGCCGCAGCTGAGCAGGGCCCGATATTGATCGAAGCCGGCCATATGACGTTCTCCGAAGAAGATCGCCGTGCCGCCGGTGAAGGAGTAAGCCAGATTGATCGCTACGGGAATGAGAACGAAGATGCCGAAGATCAGCATGTTGGGAGCAAGAAAAACGGCGCCCATGCCGCCAAGGCCGAACCGCTTCTGAATGAAGCTCATCGGCGCGTTCAGCGCCGTCATCACGAGATGCAAGGGAACAGCAATGGCGGCGGACAGGCTTGGCGCCTGTCCCCGCGTTTCATTCACAATGCTCATCTTTCGGCACCCTCATTGGAGCGCATGATCGTGCCGGCAACCCGTTTCCGGCTGCCGGCGGATTCTCTAGCGGGAGGCCTCGGCGACCTTCTGCTTGATGTCGTCTTCGATGCGGGCATAGGCATCGTTGAGCTGTGCTTCGCCAGCCACAACCTGTCCGAGGCGGCTGATGACGGAAGCATAGATCGCACCCGACCATTTGTAGCTCTGCATCTTGAGTGCCAAGGGCGAGGCGGTCTGCGTGGCCTTCAGGAAGATGTCGAGCGACCTCTTGACGTTCGGGTCCTTCGACTTGAAGTCGACCCCCTTGGCGGCTACGCCCTGATGCGCCGGCAGGAAGAGCGTGCGCTCGGAGAATTCGCGCACCACCGGCTCGCTTGCCAGATACTCAACAACGCGCGCAACCTCCTTTGGATGCTGCGTATACTTCACGGCGACCAATCCCGCGCCGCCGGGCATGCCGGTGCAGGCAGCCGGGCCGCAGGGCTCGGATCCTGCCGACCAATCGAACTTGTCGCCGATCTTCTGGGAGAACTGCGCCACCTGCCAGGAGCCCGAGAAGTAGACCGCGACCTGGCCGTTCACGAACTCGTCGTTCGCGCCCTTGTAGGTGGTGCCCGCAACGCCGCCCCAGATCTCGCGGGGCATGGTGCCGTCCTTATGCCAGTCGGCGATGCGCTGCGCCATGGCTTTGAAGCCATCATCGACTACAGCCGGCTTACCGTCCGCGGCGATGACCTTGGCGCCCATCGAGATGGCTGGGCCCATGAAGCGGTGGCCGGAGCGGTCGAAGGCGAGCGCGATCGGAACCTTCTGGTTCTGCGCCACTTTGCGGGCTGCAGCCGCCCACTCGTCCCAGGTCGCCTTTTCGCCGGGAACCGGCACGCCGGCTTGCTCGAACAGGGTCGTATTGACGAGCGGACCTGTGATTGTGAGCTGAGTCATGAAGCCCGGAAGCGCGTTGCTGCCATCGTCACGCATCCAATCGAGCGTGCTGCTGAAGTTTTTTTCGAAGGTTCCGGCATCCTTAAAATGCGCGCGCAGATCGAGCCAGTGCTTTGCCTGAGATTTCAGTTCGACGACACGCACGATATCCGGACCACGGCCGGCCTCCAGCTGCACGGGCAGTTGATCCTTGATGACACCGAAGGCCACATTGTCGACGACGACCTTGATGTCGGGGTTCTGCGCCTCGAAGCGTTTCACGATATCCTGCAGGACCTCGCCTTCGTTGCCGTCCGAGTACCACATGATTCGGACTTCGGTAGCGGCGAAGGATGCCGAGGCGCTGAGCGTCAAGGCCAGGGCGCCGAGTGTGAGTGACTTGAAGCCTTTCATCATTTTCCTCCCATGATGAACTCTGGTTTCAGGCGGTTTTAAATTATTGTTGCCGCCGTTGGTTTTGGGAGGGGAGTGTCACAGGCACTCCCTCCGGGAAAGAACGCAGCTCGCCGGACAAGGTCCAGCGCTTCGGGTCGAGCGTCTCGCTGCCGACCCGAATCGTCGCATCGGCATTGCAAATGACGGTGCCGAAATCGGGATCGTCCAGAGTGAGCATTCCGCCATCGCCTTCGGCAATCGACAGGCCGGAAAAGCGCTTGCCGAATGCCTTCAAGTCTCCCTCGGTCGCCATGTCGGAGAGGCGCACGACCCACCGGCCACGATGCCCAGCAAGGCGCACTTCACATCCGGCTGTAGGGCCCGTCGTGACACGCTCGACAGGACCGCTGGCAACCAGCAGGCAAAGGCCATTGCCGGAGCGGACGAGAATCCGGTTTCCGTCATAGACGACCTCATCCATTTCGACCTCCGGCAGCCAGGCATGGGTGAAATTCGGCTGCGACGGATGAGCCTCGAAATCGACCACTGCCAGCGAGCGATATTGCTGAACGCGCGGAACGGTACCGCAGCCGCCCCAGTAGGACGGGCGGCCGTAACCGCTATGGATCACCTCACCCGGATGATTGATCCAGATTTGCGATTCGGGTTTCTCTCCGAGACGCAGGTGGATCATAGTCTCTTGATAACCCCACTCGCCGGAGCGGTAGGCGGCAATGGTGCCGAGAGCGTAGTCCTTCGTCTTGAAATGATAGAGCGAAGCGATTCCGTTCTCACCCTGCTTGTAGCGCCATTCATAAGCCTCATCGCCCTTGTGATCGGCGAGGGCGGAAAGACGCGGATCTATTTCAAGCCCCTTTTCGCCGAAGCACAAAGCGAGCTGTGGCAGCGCATGGAAGCGGCGGCCGAGCCAACCCTTGCCGAATGCGAGATATGAGAAGCCGGACAATTCAAGCGTGCGTCCAGGGCGCAAGGTATGCTCGTAGCTGCGTCCCTGCGAGGCCGTCATCATTCCATGATGGCTCGACAGGGCCATGATCTCGAGAAGACGACGGATGGCAGCTGCAGAACGCTCGCGGATCTCAGCATCCGGCGAGAGCGCATAGAGCGCGCACAGACCTTTCAGGTCGATGGGGAAATAGGGAGCCGAGTTCCACTCGGCCATTTCGCAGGCTTCGAAATGTGTCAGCCATTCAAGCAGACGTTGACGGCCAATCTCGGCCTGTTCACGGCCCTTGCGGCCGGAGCGCTTGAAAGTCGCGTCGGGAAACAACGTGCCGGCAAGGTGGCACGCGGTATGGAAAAGCAGCGCGTGGTTTTCGCTGAAATACCACATCACGTCGTTACCGGGCTCGTCCATCCAGTAGCGAAAGCGCAGGATGACATCATCCATGCTTGCCCGCGTCTCGGCGGAGATGCCATCGGGCCAAGCCATGCGGCACCAGAGAAGCGGGACCAGCAAAAAATCGGCGCAATCGTGACAATCGCCGACGATCGGCAGACAGGAATCGATGATGTGGTCCGTCTCCGGTCCGCCACGGCCGACGGCGAGCCGCGCCAAGGCGGCGACCATATCGCGCTCACCCTTCTCGGCTACATGGTCCAGAACGATGCGTGCGCGGGTTTTCAGATCGGATGTCCGTTCGGGAGCTTCGTTTAGTTGGCAGATCTCGACGCCGAGAACACGCGTCGCTACAAACGGGCCGTCGCTCAGTGCCATATCGAAGTGCCGGAAGTCCGCAGGTAAATCCTTGGTATCTGCGAGCGAGATGCGCGTCTTCCCAGGCGGCAAGTGCTTGACCAGCTCCACGTTGCCCTCGGTCGACATGAAGTCTCCACGCACCTCCACATGCACATCGAGGGCATGACTTGCAGGCTCGTCAAATATGATGGCGACTTCACCGCCGCCGTAGAACGGCTTCTCGAAACGCATGCCTTCCAGCATTCGCTCGACGGCTGCGGCACGAGCACCCTCGATGGGCGTCGGCAGCGCGACGGAGAGATTGTTGCCTTCCACCAGTTCGAGGCCGAAGTAATAGCGGGCATCCCGCTCGCACAGATCGGCGAACCAGACACGTACTTCATTGCGGCCGGCCTGCAGGGGAACGTCAATGATCGCGGTTTCTTCGAAATTGCGCTGATACCGCGTCAGTTCGGCAATGCGTTTGCCGTTTACTTCGATAAACGCGCCGCCGCACGTGGAGAAGCGAAAGCGGGCAACCCGTTCCTGCACGCTTTCAAGGGTGGTTCGCGCCCAGCTCTCGACCCGGGTTGCGCGAAACCAGAACCCGGAGAGATCGACGCGCGGGCTGCCGAAGGGAAACCACACGCGCGTTGCTTCGAACGTGGTGACGGGCTTGGGCGTCTTTCCGCGATAAGCCGCAATGAAATCGGTGCGGCAGGGATATTGGTGAGGAATGAAGTTCCGATCTTTCGTGAGGAAGAAGAAGGCGTCCATCTTCCCTTCCATCGTGCGGTCGGGAACGTCATAACGCTCCTCATGCACATCGCCGAGCTGCCAGTGACCGACAGCGTCACCGGGCTTTAGAGGGACTGTCAGATACATATCCGTGCCCATGATGAATCGGCCCTCGTTAGCGCAAAGTCTTGACGGGAACGGGATCCACGTCCGTGTATTCCTGGTTTTCGCCGGTCATGCCCCAGACAAAGGCATAGGGGCCGGTGCCTGCGCCCATATGGATCGACCATGCAGGGGAAAGAACTGCATCGCCGTCTGCAACGACAAGATGACGGGTCTCATCCGGCCGCCCCATGAGATGGATCACACGATCCTCAGGGGACAGATCGAAATAGACATAGGCTTCCATGCGGCGCTCATGGAGATGGGGTGGCATGGTGTTCCAGGCGCTGCCATGGGCGAGGTCCGTGATGCCCATCAGGAGGAGCGCGGAGGGCGCGACCTCAGGATGGATATACATGCGTAGGGAGCGCTTGTTCGAGTTCTTCTCAGCTCCGAGCTCGAGCAGTTTCGACTCCGCGCGCGTGATCAGCCGGTGTGGATAGTCGACCTGCGACGGAACCGAGTTCATGTAGAAACGCGCCGGGTTCGCCGCGTCCGCACTCGACAGTTTCAACCTCTGCGCACCGCGTCCCGCATAGAGAACGTCGCGGTTTGCCAGATTGAAGAATTGGCCGTCCACCTCCACATGTCCAGGGCCGCCGAGATTGGCGATGCCCATTTCGCGGTAGGATAGAAGGTAAGGTGTTCCGATCGCCGCACCGTCTCCGAAGGAAACGGCCTTCTTCACGGGGCAGCAGCCGCCGAGAATCATGCGGTCGACATGGGTGTAGACGAGGCGCACGTCATCTTCCATGAAGATCTTCTCGATCAGGAACGTCGAACGAAGCTCCTCCGTCGACATCCCGGAAATCTTTTCCGGTCCAGCGCCGTAAAGAACTTCGATCATTGAGCTGCCTCCACTTGAATTTCATCCGTATGGCGCACGGCCTCCGCCAGGAGGAGAATCGCGAGCGCTTGGCCATAAGCCGTCGGTTGGATGGGGATATCGCGGTAGAATTGAAGGTCGCGGCCCATGCGCGTGCCGTAGGAGACATTCTGTACGGTGCCGCGCTCGTCGATATTCGAGAGCACGAAGCTCAATGCCTTCAGGCCCGCCACGCGAGCATCATCACCCAGGATACCGAGCCTCGCGCCCTTCAAAAGACCATAGCCGAAGCCCGCCGTAGCAGACGTCTCGAGATAGGATGTAGGATCGTCGACCAGCGTATGCCAGCCGCCGCTCTCATGCTGATAGCGCAGAAGCGCGCTTACCTGACTGCACAGACATCCGAGCAGGAAATCCTTGACTCCGCCTTCGATGCCGCCGAGCTCGATGAAATCGAGCAAACCCGCAGTGATCCAGGCATTGCCGCGTGCCCAGCGGGCCCGCGCGAAGTTGTGTCGTCCCTCGAAGGTCCAACCATGGAACCAAAGGCCGGTTTCGGTGTCCGTCAGGTAATGGGCATGTAGCAGGAACTGCCTGATCGATTCCTCGACGAGTTCGGGCCTGCCGGCTGCGCGTCCGTAATTCGCGAGAAACAAGGCGACCATGAACAGAGTGTCGTCCCACAGCTCGCCCGGATTGATGCTGTCGGAAACGATGTGCTGAAAGCCCTGCTCGTCCGTGCGCGGCAGGCCATTCAACACGAGATCGGCCCAACCCTCCAGGGGCTGCCGCCAGCGCTCGTCGCGGGTGCGTGCCCAAAGGATCGACAAGGCCAGCATGGGGGCTGTCGTATTCACATTCGGCGAAGGCGGTTTACGCGCGAGCTGGCGTTCGTACCACGCCTCGACGAGGGCCCGATGATGATCGGCGCCGGTAAATTCCCAATACCGAACAAGGCCATAGAGCCCAACGCCCTGCGGCCATTCCCACCCGGCGAAGCTGATATAGTCGCCCGGGCTGCCATCCAGATTGGGCTCATGAAAGGTCCCGTCATGGCGCAAAGCGACCATTCCCTCGACCAGCCGGTCGAGTTGGCGGACGAGACTTCCCCGCTCGAGCATACGCGTTGCCTCCCCGGCAGAATTTTTCTTCTTGCGTAATATTTTCCCGATCTGCAAAACTTGCGCAACATGAAAATTTTTTGCATGTTGGGGTATGAGTTCGAATTCGCCGAAGACACGAAGATCCTCCCTGGGACGAAGCCGGCTGCATGACATTGCGCGCGCTTGCGATGTCTCGATCAGTACCGTTTCCCGTGCTCTCTCGGGGCAGAAGGGAGTTCGAGACGATGTCCGGCAGCGCATCGTCGATGCGGCCAAGATGGCGCGCTATCCAATGCCGACTTCGTTTTCGGGCAGTCGCATTGCCGTCTTCGCCAGTCCTGCCGCGATGACCGATTACAGCCGGTCGCAATTCACCTGGCATGTGCTGGAAGGGTTGAAATCGGCTGCCGCAGCGCATGAAAGCGAGATATCGCTGATTCCTCTTCAGGAGGGTGACGACCAATATTCATCCTTGGATGAGGTCCTGACGGATAAGAACATCCGTGGTGTGCTTCTTCTGACGGTCGATGACACGCAGATCCTTGAGCGTGTGCGGGCCAGTGGAAAGCCCGCTGTTCTCATCAATAGCGACGATCCGTCGATGCGCATTTCAAGCGTCAGCCCATGCAATCGCTCGGCCGCACGACTCGCCTGCGACTACCTCATCGGGTTGGGGCATCGGCGCATCGCCTTCGTCATGAAGCCTGGACGCGTGACCATTCAACGGCGTCTTGAGGGCTGGGCCGATGCGCTCCAGGAGCACGGCCTTGCTCCCTTACCCGACCACGTGATCAGGGTGGAGGATTGGACGCCAGATTGCGCTGAACGGGCGGTCGGCGAACGCCTTGATCGCGGAGCGCTGGATGTGACGGCCCTGCTTTGCGCTGCCGATAGCCTCGCTCTCGGAGCCCTTTCAGCCTTGTCGGCACGCAACATCGCGTGCCCGCAGGGCATGTCGGTTCTCGGCATCGACGATCTCCCGATCTCGGATCTGCTCAAGCCGCGCCTCACGACGATCCATATTCCTGCTCGCGAGCTGGGCGAAGCCGCCGTGGAAACGCTTGTCGAGCTGGCGATGCAAGGGCAGCGGCTCATTCGCCGAACGGAACTCGCCTGTCGTCTCATCATTCGCGATTCGACGGCCATGGTATTAGAGCCTGATGACGCCGAAGCTCGGGTCAAGAGCAGGATCAAAATCGCTCGCTCGCGGGGCTGAACAACGGCGATATTCCAAACCTGCAGCGGATATCCTCGTCATCGGCAATGTCATCGGAGGCCGCTTGCAGCGCTGCATGCACCTCTTGCAAGAGCGTATTGAAATGGAATGGCCGATTAAGTGTCAGGGTGACCACCCCGTCCAGGTCCTCACGCAACATAATATTCTCGTCGAAAGCAGCGTATTGCAGACATCGGCGTTTTCCGATGGGCAAATCCAAAGCACGTTTTTCGCAAGGCCCAAACCGAATGTGATAATCTCGGCGATGGTCGCCCCCAACGGACGCTAGGTCCATCGTCAGGACGTTCCAAGCTGAGGTACCATTGTGAGCCAGCAACCCATCAGTCGTTTCACGGTTCCCGATATCGCCGACATGCCGGACGATATCCGCACTCGCATTCTCAAGGTACAGGAAAAGTCGGGCTTCGTTCCAAACGTGTTTCTGGTGCTCGCCCGGCGGCCGGACGAATTCCGGGCCTTCTTTGCCTATCACGATGCGCTCATGGACAAGCCCGGGAATCTCACCAAGGCAGAGCGTGAGATGATCGTGGTTGCGACGAGCAGTGCAAATCAATGCCAGTATTGCGTCATCGCGCATGGGGCGATCCTGCGCATCCGCGCCAAGAACTCCCTGATCGCCGACCAGATCGCCATCAACTATCGAAAAGCTGATGTCACGGACAGGCAGAAGGCAATGCTGGATTTCGCCATGAAGGTGGCCCTCGAGGCCTATACCGTTGACGATGCGGACATTGAGACTTTGAACGCCCACGGCTTCAATGAAGAGGACATCTGGGACATCTGTGCGATTGCGGCCTTTTTCGGCATGTCAAACCGCCTCGCAAATGTCACCAATATGCGCCCGAATGAGGAATTCTACATGCTCGGTCGGAGTTGATGGCCCGTCCTATCATGATCGAGAGTGCCTGCGATGGGTTGCGGGAGGGCGTGAGATTACGATCTTATTCTATTGAATGTCTGCTCCGGCTCAAAATAAGGAATACAGCGCGGCCGTATGAAGTTCCGCTTGCGCCGCCCTCAGCACCCGATGACTTATCTCGATTTTGGGAAGGATGCCGACATTGCGAGCGCATGACTTACACCATGCGAGGGGTCGTGTTCTGCAAAAGGTTTTTACTCAAGTTCATCGAACGATGCGACGACCGTTCGAGCCATGGTTTCTCCGCTGGCCGGAGCCAAGTTATTCCGCGAGAAGCGAAAGCACCTTGTAGGCAGCCTTTACCCGTGCATCATTTGGATAGTTCTTGTTAGCTAGCATGACGATTCCGACCTCCTTTTCGGGAGCGTAGGCGACATAGGCGCCGAAACCATTGGTCGATCCGGTCTTGTTGAGGATCACGTTCCCGCGCGGCGCCATAGGCGGATTAATTGGGGTTGCGGGAATCGCGTTCAGGGCCATTTTGGCCGAGTTGCCCGCGACAATTCTTTCCAGCGTAACCGGATAGGGATATTGCTCCCAGATGAGATCCTGGATCAGCTCGCCCGATTGGAAATACCCGGTATGCGTCGCATTAACGGCGCGAGCGACCTTCCCCGATACCGTGCCAATACCCATGTTGACTTCCAGGAAGCGGATCATGTCGACGGCGTTCGATTTTATGCCATACGCTTCGGTCGCGAGCATGCCTGGGGCGACCCGGGTGGATTTATCGTTGCGATTGTATCCCCAGGCGTATGACTTCATCTCTGCTGCAGGAACGTTGATATAGGTCCGCCGCAGCCTGAGTTCGCGGAACAGACGTTCCGTTAGTGTCTCGAAACTCACTCCCATGGCCTTTGCAGTGATCATACCGAGAAGCCCAATACTTGGATTGGCGTAGCTGCGATACGTGCCGGGAGTGAATTGGGGCTTCCATGTGCGATAATAGACGATGAGCTGCTTCTGATTCTTCACGTGACTGGGCACCTGAAGTGGGAAACCGCCTGCCGTATGCGTACCGAGATCCAGCAGTCGCACATTGTCCAGGGCGCTCCCCTTCAACTCGGGCATGTGCTTGCTGACCTTGTCGTTCAGCGACAGCTTGCCTTCGACCTCGGCGTAGGTCACCAGGGTCGCGGTAAACGTTTTGCTGATCGATCCCAGTTCAAAGAGCGTATCGCGCGTGACGGAAACCTGAGGGTCCTTCGAGGCCAGGCCATATTCGATAAAGTGGCGCGTTCCATTGATCGTCACGGCGACGGCCAGTCGGGGATTTCGTATTGTTCGATGAGCGGCTTCATCGCTTCATCGACAACCTGCCGCACCTTGGCGCCCTGGTCGGGGCCCGCGCTAAATGCGTTGGACAGGTTGCTCAGGACGTAGGTGAGAACAGTAGCGGCAAGCCTGGGGTAAAATCGTGCTAGCAAAGGCATTTCCCTTTGGTTCGGAATGCGTGCCGTTTATGATCCCTCAATCTTACTCACAAGTGAAATCAAGGCGGATCGGCAATAAGAGGAGCTTGAGCATCAATCGTCGGTGATATCTTGCCTGAGATCATACCGGGCTCCGCCGGGTAAGAAGAGAGGTCATGTTGTATACGGCGCGTAGCCTCGTGCCGTGGCTTGAGGAGCACGGATATCAGTGGCATAGGCTTGTCCGTAATACCCCGCCCGCTGGCGGGGCCAGCCTGCAGAGAAGAGGCCCGGATTGACGCAACCAATGGAGACAATCGTTTCCGCGCGCCAGCAGTCTGGGGGCGCGAAGGAGGGAAAGCGCGCGTCCGGCGCCCGGCCGCTGCTTCCGTTCGAGCCACGCATAATCGATGTAGAGCGGGAGCAGGCTCTGACCGAGCGTTTCCTCCTGCCGGCACAGGGTGGCCTGATGGCGTTGTTCCTGTCGATACGGCGTCGCCTCGATCCTGTTCTGCGAGTGACGCAGCCGGTCAAGCTGGGAAAGCTCTATCCTATCGGCCAGTGCATGGAAATCGCGCTGGCCCTGCAGACCGAACTTCGGCAGCTCGATTCCACAACCCTCGCACCGGCAGCCGCGGAGGGATATGCTGCGCTGAGTGCGTTCCTGGCGCATGGGGGCAGCGCACGGCTCGTCTGGGGCGATCTGCGCGGTGAATACTTCCAGAACGCCTTTCTGATCGGCACTCTTTACGTCGATGGCGCAAACGACACCGTCCTTGCGACCAAGCCGCCGGTCGAAATCCTGCCCTACGCGGAGGCGCGCTTCTTCCCGGTCGGGGATTATCACCATTTCGCCCGCATCGCGTCGAGATACTGGAACGCACGAATCTTTCCCAACCATATTTTACCGTCCCTGGCGCCATATTTTCCGGTGTTCACAGCCATTCCCGGCGATTCCTTACGGCTCGAGCCATCGAGCTACATGTCCATGCTGACGGTCGCGGAAGTCTTCAGGCCCAGCGAGACCGTGCTCTCTGAGCAGCCGATGGATGAGGGCATTTTCCAGGCCCTTGCCTCCTGTCTCGCGGGCTTCTCGCTTCCTCTCGCAAGCGATCCGGTGAAAGGACGAGCGCAGGCCGTGAAACGATGCCGGCAATTCCGTGCCGAACAGAGACATCGCCGCAAGGCTCCGCTGGCCGCGGCGATGGAAATGGCGGGTGAAGTCAATAAGCTCCTACGACAACTGACGGTATCGGCAAGCCCGGCAGAGGGATCGAGCTTCGGGACATAGGTCCTCCACAGAAAACGACGTCGTGCAAGACGACCCGACTCCGCGTGCCGGTTTCATCGGTCACGAGCCGGTGTTCATCATCCCATCGGGATTGAATGATTGTCTGAATAATGAACTTTGACGCGGCACGGAAAGCGCCCCTTTTCTCCAATGATATCTGAACCGTTCTTGTCCGGGCCGTTCGAGTTGCGGCCAAGTCGCATGTGGCGCGGGCGCGACATCCCATTTTCTTCCTAAGAAAAACCGTGCTGCGCCTTGCTTCGTGGAAGGGTGATACGTAAGGAAAACTTCGGAAGTCCAGGGGGGCGGCATTGTACGCTAGTGAAGCGACTGATCGTTGCAGATGTTATAAAGTTTATTTAACATCGACAACCGCGCTTCCTGCGCTCATTACGCTCGTGAGTCTCTTTGGGGCTTCCACATCTGCCCAGGCGGGATGCACGGGTGGAAATGTTATCATTAGTAATTGTTACACCACCTCCACTTCTGTGAGCTCAATCGGTGCAACCCCGAATGGATCGCCATCCCTCTCGAGTCTCACGATTGATTCAGTTGCCGTATTGAATGGCGGTGTGGCTTTCAGCGCGGGCTCCGACACGAGTACGATCGACAAGGTTCTCTTGGTAAAGGGCGCGTCGACCATTACTTCTTCCAATGGACGCGCTGTCTCAGTGACGGGAGAGAATGGCGATATCAGGATCACTATCGATGCTGATGCTCAGGTCAACGAGACGAATGTCGATCCGGCCAACTCCATTGGCATTTTTGGAAGTGCGGGATCGGCTGGAGATATCGGAATCGTCAATGCGGGAACGGTGACTGCAAACGGCGTCGGAATTTTGGCGGAGACGGCGAGCGGCGCCACCGCCATCGTCAATTCCGGCACGATCAACGGGCCGATCGGCATCCGCAGCCTCACCGGCAACACGGCCATCGAGAATTCGGGCACCATCAACGCGACCGGCACGGACGCCAAGGCTATCGATCTGGGCAACGGTAACCATACGCTTGTTCTGAAGTCCGGATCGTTGATCGTCGGTGACATCGCCGTCGGCAGCGGGCAGTTCGAGATTGATACGCAGGCCGACTCGACCTTGGCTGGGGACATCTCGGGTAGTGCCACCTTGATCAAAACTGGCGCGGCTGCGCTCGCGCTTACAGGCGCGAACAGCTATACGGGCGGAACGACGATCAGGGGCGGCATGCTGTCCGTCTCACGCGACGAAAACCTCGGCATGAGCACGGGCAGGCTGACTTTCGACGGCGGCACCCTGCACACCACCGGCAGCTTCGTTACATCCCGCGACGTCACTCTCAATGCCGGCAACGGCGTCATCGACGTGAAGGATGGCACCACGCTCACTCTGAACGGGGCGGTCTCCGGCAACGGGGGGGTCGAGAAGAAGGGGGCCGGCACGCTGCGGCTGATACAGGTCAACAGCTACAAGGGCGGCACGCAGGTCAGCGACGGCACCCTGATCGTGGGTGCCAACAACGCCCTCGGCACGGGTCCGGTGCTCGTCGACGGCGCGACGGCGGAGCTGGATTTCGCCTCCGGCATAGGCGCAGGCTCACTCCAGATCGCGAACGACGGCGGTACGCTGTGGTTCCTGCCGAATTCCTCTGCCGACTCCGCCGGCATTCAGAACGAAGGCCGGATCTTCTTCCTGGACGGCGCGACGGCGGGCAGCGCCCGTCTCACGACCCGCAATGGCGGCTCCATCCTGTTCGACAACCGCGCCACCGCGGGCAAGGCCACGTTTGATACGGCGGGCAACGACGCATCCTCGCGGTCCTCCGTGACCTTCCGCGGGCAGAGCAGTGCCGGGCAGGGGAGCCTCGTCAACCATGCCTTTGGCAGCGTGACCTTCACCGAAAACAGTTCGGCGGGAACCGCACGCTTCACCAACAACGCGGGCGGGGCGATCTACTTCAGCGATGTCTCGACAGCCGATGGCGCGACCATCGACAACAAGGCTGGCGCGTCTATCGACCTAAGTGACCGTTCCATCCCACTTACCATCGGCATGTTGGAGGGGGGTGGCGATGTGTTCCTCGGAGGCAACGATCTGCTCCTGGGCGGCAGCGGCAAGAACAGCACTGTCTCGGGTGGGTTCTACGACGGCGGCCATGCCGGCGGGGGCGGCGGTTCGCTGACAAAGGTTGGAACGGGGACGCTCACGCTGACGGGTGACAGCACCTACACAGGGCCGACCGTCGTCCGGGCGGGTAAGCTCACCGTCAACGGGTCGCTCGAGTCCTCGGTGACGGTCGCCTCCGGTGCGGTCCTCGGTGGTGCAGGCAAGATCGACAGGCTCATGGCGCAGGCCGGCGCCACCGTGGCGCCAGGCAATTCCATTGGCATTCTTTCGGTCGACGGCAACGTCACCTTCGCGGTGGGATCGGTGTACCAAGTCGAGGTCGACGCGGCGGGACGATCGGACCGCATCGAGCTGTCAGGTAAGGCGACGTTGGAGGGCGGCACGGTGCAGGTGCTGGCGGAGAACGGCAGCTACAGGCCCTCGACCGATTATCTCATTCTTGGTGCCAACGGCGGCGTAACGGGCAAGTTCGAGAGGGTGACATCGAACTTCGCCTTCCTCATGCCGTCGCTCAGCTATGACGCTAACAGAGTCAACCTGATCTTGGAGCGAAAGCCGGAACCGACAAAACCCACTCCTGTGGCGTTCAACTCGGTCTCGGCGACTTCCAATCAGACCCAAGTGGCCGATGCAGTCGAGGCACTGGGCAACGGCAATCCGGTCTTCGATGCTGTGATCGGCCAGAGTGTGAATGGAGCCCGCCAAGCCTTCAATGCACTGTCGGGCGAGGCGCATGCCTCCTCTGTCGCGACGGCTTATGCAGGAGCGGGGATGGTGCAGAACACCCTCATCAGTCGCCTGCGCACCTCGCCCTCCTCGCCTTCCTTCACGCTGGGCCAGGGCACCTATACGGCGGCCTATGCCGCCGACAGGCCGGGCGCACCGCAACTGGAGGCGGTTCCGGTGCGCAGCTTCGATCCGCACCGCTTCGCGCTCTGGGGAGAGGGTTTCGGCTCCTGGGGCAGGGTCGGCGGCAACGGCAATGCGGCAGGCCTGGAGGCTTCTACGGGCGGCTTCATCCTCGGAGCCGAGGCGAAGGTCGACAGTAATTACCGCTTCGGCGTGGCCGGCGGCTTCGTCAGCGCCAGCTTCGACGTGAACGGGCGTTTATCGGAGAGCACGACCGGGACGGTCTTCGGCAGCATCTACGGCGCGGCCAAGTGGGATGCGCTCCATATCCGCCTCGGGACGGTCTTCGCTTCCCATGACGTGGACATGAGCCGCACCATCAGCTTCCCAGGCTTCAGTGACCGAGCGCGTGCATCTTACGATGGCTCGACCCTGATGATCTTCGGCGAGGTCGGCTACGAATTCGATCTCGACCGGTTCAAGGCGGAGCCGTTCGTCGGGGCTTCCGTGATGCGTCTGCACACGAACGGTTTCCAGGAGGAGGGCGGTCCCGCTGCCCTGACCGGCTATAGCCGCACCTACGATCTCGGAACCACCACGCTGGGTATTCGAACTGAGGCTCGCTTGAGCGTCGATTTTCCGCTCACCCTACGCGGCATGGTCGGATGGCAGCACGCTTTCGGTGACGTGAATCCGACCGCCTTGCTGGCATTCTCAGGCGGTGCGTCGGCCTTCACTGTTTCCGGCACGCCGATCGACAACAATACCCTCGTCGCTGAGGCTGGTCTCGACTGGCAGATTAACAATGACGCGACGCTGGGAGTGTCCTATTTCGGCCGGATCGGATCGCTCGCTCAGGAGCACGCGCTGAAGGGCAACTTCATCTGGCGCTTCTGATTGGGGTTCGTCGCAAATTATGGCTATGGGCAGAAAAATTCAGGGGCGGCTCGCAAAGCCTATGCGACGAGCGGCTCGAACTGCTCAGCGAGGGACGAGTGAGAATTGCAGGCGTACTTTTTGATATAAGCCTCATCGATGCTGGCCTTCTCGCTGCGCAGCCAGTGGCTCCACGCCAATTCTGGGGGCGACCATTTAGAGATGACAAGCCGCCGGGAGGTCTCGGCGGCTTGTCATCGAATTCAGAACCCCAAGAGGGTCTGCTGCGGATTACAGTGCCGTCAGGATGCAGAAGTCATCTGACCAGTCAGCCAGTACTTCACCCGGGCCGGATGCTCGCTGATGTAATTCTCGACCGCCTTGGCGACAGAAGTCTCGTTCGCGTCGGACATTGCGGCTTCGAGTTCATTCAGCGGGAGGTGCATGCGCATCAGGAACTGGGCGACTTCCGGATAGTCGCCCTGGAAGCCTTGGCGGGCGATTGCATAAACCCGCTCGACGCCACCGAGCGCCTTCTTCGGGTCATTTAGGTAGCGCAACTCGTACTTACCGAACATCCAGTGCGGGCTCCAGCCCGTTACCACGATCCACTCCTTCCGGCGGATCGCCCGATCGAGAGCGGACATCATGGCGGCATCGCTGGCCGTGGTGAGGCCATAGCCGCTCAGGTCGTAGGCCTTGATCGCTTCCTTCGACAGGCGCGTCAGCCCAGCGCCGGGATCGATTCCCTGCACCTTGCCGTTCAGCTTCTCCTTGACCTCCGGCTTGGCGAGGTCGGCAATGGATGCGACCTGATCTTCCGGGACGTAACTCGGGACGACCCATCCGAGTTTGGCGTCTGTGTAGAGGACGCCGAGGGTGACGGCCTTGTCGCCCATACGCTTCCAGTAGTCTTTATGGGTTTGGGGCAGCCAAGCCATCATCATGGCGTCGATGTCGCCCTTGGCGACGCCCTGATATTGTGGTGCGATATCGGTCTGCAGAAGCTCGACCTTCTGGGCATAGTGATCCTCAATGAGCTTCTTCGCGAGCTTGGTGACGAACTCGGCGTCGGCCCAGGCGGTCCAGCCGATCTTGACCGGTTTCTTTTCCTCCTGTGCCTGCAGCGTGCCCGCAAGGCCTGTGGTCAGGGCTGCCGCAAGGGCGATCCGGGCAAAGGTCTTGAGCATAGGGTTCTCCTTTCAGCTCTAGGGTGTCGGGGCCGAGCCAGAATTCTGGCTCAGTCCCGGCGTCAGGCGCCCGCCTTGGCGGGCGCAATCTCCATCTCGGCAGCACGATGGCTCGCTCCGGCACGCCGGGGCGCCAGGCGCGGGAGCCGCAGGGCTGCCGGTCGTGTGAGGCTTTGCGTCAGGCGATCAAGGATGACGGCGAGGATGACCACGGCGAGACCACCCTCGAATCCGAGGCCGACATCAAGGCGCTGAATGCCGGTCAGCACCGTATTGCCCAGGCCTCCCGCGCCGATCATCGAGGCGATCACCACCATCGAGAGACCGAGCATGATCGTCTGGTTCACGCCGGCCATGATAGACGGCAGGGCCAGCGGGAACTGTACCTTGAACAGGAGTTGACGGTCGGTGCAGCCGAAGGCGAGCCCGGCCTCGACGAACTCACGGTTGACCTGCGTCAGACCGAGTGCCGTAAGCCTCACGACGGGCGGCATCGAGAAGATGACCGTCGCGATGATGCCGGGCACGGCGCCGAGGCCGAAGAACATGGCAGCCGGGATGAGGTAGACGAAGGCAGGCATCGTCTGCATCAGATCGAGCAAGGGCCGCGTGCCTGCAGCCGTCATTGGGCTGCGTGCCATGAGAATGCCGAGAGGGACGCCAATTGTGATGGCAATTGCCGTCGCCGCGATGACAAGAGAAAGCGTCTCGATGGTCTCCTTCCACAATCCCATGCTGACGATGAGAAGAAGTGCCGCCACGCAGAGAAAGGCGAAGGTCCACCCAACGCGCCAAAGGGCGAAGAGTGCGACCATGCCGATGAAGGCCCACGACGGAAGCCAGAGCAGCGTATTCTCGATGCCGTTGGCGAAGAAACCAATGACGTCCGCAAGGGCATCGAGGGCAGGGGAGAAGTTGTCGAGCATGTACTCGACAACGGCGCTGGCACCAGCGCCGATGCTGAAATCGAAGTTCATGAGTGTATCCTTCCGGCGCTGATAATGTTCAGGCGGCGCGGTCGAGCGTCATGAGGAGGGACGATTTGGAAATAGTGCCGACATAGTGGCCCCGCGTATCCACGACCGGTACAGGCCACCGGCTTTCGGCGACGCGGCCCATGACCTGTGCCAACGGCGCTTCAGCCTCGATGGGCGTCATATCGGCCAGAAAAGCCTGCCGATAAGGATCCTGGCCGCCGGCACGGACGGCCTCCTTGAGCGACTCTGCGCTGACCATGCCCTGGTAGCGCTTGTCGCGGGCCACTACGATGGCAATATCGCGGTCGTGGGCCTGCATACGTTCGAGTGCGGCATTGATGCTGAGCCCCGCCCGGTCGATCAGGGTGATTTGGCTGAGGCGGGCGATATCGCCCGCACGGAAGACATGGGTGACATCCACATTCCGGAAGAAGGAACGGACGTACTCGTTTGCCGGGTTCATCACGATTTCTTCCGGCGTGCCCACCTGCACTACGACTCCGTCCTGCATAATGGCGATCCGGTCGCCGATGCGCATGGCCTCATCAAGATCGTGGCTGACGAAGACAATCGTGCGGCTTTGTTCGGCTTGCAGACGTATAAGTTCGTCCTGCATTTCGGTGCGGATCAGCGGATCGAGAGCCGAGAAGGCTTCGTCCATGAGGAGGATTGTCGGCTGGTTGGCAAGCGCACGGGCGAGACCGACACGCTGCTTCATGCCTCCAGAAAGCTCGTCCGGGCGGCTTGTCGCATAACGCTCGAGCCCGACGGCTTCGAGCGCCCGCAGCGCTTTCCGGTTGCGCTCCGCCTCGGGAATCCCTGCAACCTCCAAGCCAAAGGCGGTATTATCGAGAACGGTTCGGTTGGGCAGGAGCGCGAAGTTCTGGAATACCATGCTCATGTCGCGCCGGCGAAGTTCGATCAGCTCGCGCTTGCTCATGCGCGTCACGTCCTGACCGTCAATCGAGATGGATCCGAGCGTTGATTCAATCAGCCGGTTGAGCAGGCGCAACAAGGTGGACTTGCCGGAGCCCGAGAGTCCCATGACAACAAAGATCTCACCCTCTCGAATGCTGAAGCTGGCGTTGTTGACTCCGATGTTGCAGCGGGTCTCCGCCTGAACGACATCCTTGCCTCGCCCTGCCTGGATTAGCTCAATGGCGCGCGAAACGTCCGAGCCGAAGACTTTGAACACGCTACGCAAGACAATCTTTTCAGCCGGCGGGACGGTGGCATTATCATCCCGCACAATGCCATATGTTTCAGTCATTAAAACCTCATTTTTCCCTCGGTTAAGTTTAGGGATGGCCTCCACTAGGTATTTTTCTGCAAGGAGAGCAGTTATAACGGTAGAAGCGATGATATTGTCGTGTGTATATGAGGGGGGCAACACTCGCGTCTGGCGAAACGATTAGCGAATATGGTTGCTGTAAGTGATCTTTATCTAAACCGCTCAGCTCGAAAAGCCAACCCCTTTGATATGAATTGGCTAATTTCTTCGCGCGGCGGACTCTGTTGAAAGCTGCTGCGACAATATGATTCGAGTTGTGAGACAACCAGTTACGCAGTCATTCGTGCGTGACGAGAGCAGAGTTCGGCGCCTCAAAATTCTCACCAGCGCCTCGGTGATTTGATGCATTTCGTGTCGGCTGCTCTCTGCCAACTTGGGCTAACACGCCCTTCGATGATCTGCAGATGCCTATGCTGCTGGGTCGATGAGGTTGTCGCCTTTTTGCTTGGCACTATGTTGAGCGGGAGCGCACAACGATCCTTCAATGAACCTCAGCGGCATTGTAGACCAAGGGTATCGTCGACCTAACCTGAAAGTGATCGGATTTAGGCATGCATGAGAGATGAAGCCGATTGACTTCTCGTTATACCCGCCAGGTCCTGCTGCACTGTTTGCACCAGGACCCCAGATGACGAAGGGCCATTCAAGCAGAGACAGTTTGCCTACTGTCTGTCGATGATCGTGTATTCGCCATCGATCACTTGGATCGAGGATTGGCTCCGGGCCCGACGCAGCCTGCGCCGGATGTACAGCTTCAGGCCGAGGCCGACGATGAGGGCGAGGGGAAGCAGCACGAGCAGTGCGGTGAAGGCAATCAGGAGAATGGCCACTCCAGCCGAGATCAAGACGGCCAGCCTGATCGTGGAGCCCCAGAACCGCTGCGAGCCCATGATCTGCCTGAGATCATCGAGTGTTGTCCGCATCGTCGTCGCCTCCTTCGTGATCCTAAAAAATTCCTGCCGCTCGGTGGCAGCCTGCGGCGAGTGTTTAGCCCGGTCCTGGTGAAGGGACCTTGGCCGGAGCATTACAATTCGTCCATGCGCGGCGGTCCTGGTCATGACATCGCTGAAACGAAACCCGTTGTCATGGGCTCGCCAATAAGCGGGCGCATGTTGCTCATACTGAGTATACGGAGCTCACGGCGGTCCTAATCCCTCGCGAAAGCGAGGGATTATCTGGGAGCTATGGACGTGCCGGTCATGACGCATGTACCTACAAATATGGTCATGAGTGCCTCCGCAACCCGTCACGCAGTCAGTTGATCCGTCACGGCAAAGGGAGAGAAGCCGGAGGCGAGGCAGTTGAACCAACGCTTTCAAAGGTTAGTTCAGGAATACGCTGGCATTATTCCTTCAGCGGTCGGGGCCTTCTACAACAGCGGTGAAGGCCTGCAGAATAGGTCAAATTGGATCAGGAGATGGTCCGGTCACCCTTGGTGGAATGGCGCCAATGCGGCGCGAATGAAGTCGACCAGTTGCTGTGCGGCAAGGGAAAGGGGGCGCCGGCTGGATGTCAGGAGCCAGATATCCATGGATGTCTTCGGCAGCAGCGGGCGACGAACCAAACGGTCCGACGGATAGTCCACTCCGACGAAGGGCGGGAGAATGGAGACGCCGATTCCGTTGGCGACGAAGCTGCAGGCCGTCTCCGACATAGGCACTTCGATCCGGTTGCGCTTCTGTACGCCCCGCATCTGGAACGCTCGATCAATCGTCATCAATGAGCAATCATCTCTTTCCAGGGAGATGAAGGGCTCGTTCCGCAAATCCTCCACCCCGATGCAGGCCTTTCCTGCCAACGGATGCTGCGCCGGCAGGAAGCACATGAGATCAAACCGAACGACGGCCTCCGCCGTCACGTCCGGATGATCGAACGGGAGCACACTGAGGCCGATATCCACCTGTTGCGCCATGACGAGTTCTGCGATGCGTGGGGAGGCCCGGCTCTGAAGCGTTAGATGCAGGTCCCGTTGCTCGGCAAGAAAGGGGGACAGGGCCTGCGGAAGATAGCGTGTGGCCAAAGCCGGCAGAGCCGCCACTGTGACCTGTCCCCATTCTCGGTTTCGTACGGCCGCCGCCACACGCGCGATGCGTTCCGTGCCGGCGATGAGCCGCTCCACCTCCGCTGCTACAAGCCGTGCTTCCAGCGTTGGAATCAGACGCCCATTGCTGCGCATGAAAAGCTTGAAGCCGCAGCTCTCTGCAAAGCCCTTCAACAGCTTGCTGACGGCAGGCTGCGAAATGCCCAGTCTCTCTCCTGCATGCGTGACCGAGCCCGTTTCCATGAATGCATGAAAAGCTTCTATCTGCCGAATATTCATCGAAATTCCCTTACCCGTGTCAGATCGGGTCATGAATTTCAGTTATAATGGTCGGCAGAAAAGCAATTTGACAATCATATTTTGGAAATCTCTAATCCCTCCCAAGAACCGACGCCAGACGGCACGAAAGGCCGGCTGCGATCAGTGATCTGTCTTTATCAAAGGCGGCCGGCTCCCCCCGTCAAACTTGCGATCTTGGCGGGGGCTGCGTGTCGATATCAACTATAATCTATAGGGGACTCAGCGTGATGAAATCAGCGATTTCCGTGGGAGCGTTGGCGATCTTGATATCGGCCGCGTCGCCCGCTTTGAGCAGCAGCCTTGTCGTCTGCCTTGAAGGAAGCCCGGAGACTTTCAACCCGCAACTGACCAGCAACGCGACCACAAGTGCCGTCACAGGCCAGATCTATGACCAATTGGTCTCGGTCAAAGCCGGCGGCTCCGAGCTCGAGCCGAGCCTTGCGGAGAGCTGGTTCGTCTCCGACGATGGAAAGACCTATACGTTCAAGCTGCGGCGCGGGGTGCAGTGGCAATCGAATAAGACCTTCAAGCCATCGCGCGAGTTCAATGCGGACGATGTCGTCTTCAGCTTCGAACGCATGATGAATGCCAGCCATCCTTACAACAAGGTCAATGGTGGAAACTATATAACCTTCAATACCAAGCTCGCGGATGTCCTCGCCTCTGTTAAGAAGATTGACGACTATACCGTTCAATTCGTGCTGAAGGAGCCGCTGGCCCCCTTCACCGGTATCATGTCCCACCAGTCGCTCGTGATCCTCTCGGCCGAATACGCGGACCAGCTGCTCAAGGCCGGCACTCCGGAGTTGCTCGATCGGCAGCCGATCGGGACAGGCCCTTTCCAGCTCTCGGTGTATCAGACGAACGCGACGGTGCGTTTCAAGGCCTTTCATGAAACCTGGGGCGAGAAAATAAAGGATCCATCGCGGACGCCGAAGGTCGATGACCTCATCATGCCGATCTCCGCAGACGCCTCCGTTCGCCTGCAACGCGCGCAGGCGGGTGAGTGTCACATTGCCATTGCGCCTAATCCAGCCGACCGCGAAGTCATCAAGAGCAGCGCTAAGCTTAAACTCGTGGAAACGCCGGTTGCATCTTCGGGATTCCTCGCCTTCAACGTCAAAGAGAAGCCCTTCCAGGATCGGCGTGTCCGCCAAGCTCTTGCCGACGCGATCAACATGAAGAGCCTCGTCGGTGTCGTCTTCGACGGTATGGGGGCGGTGACGGGGGCTCTGATCCCGGACTCCCTGTGGGGGCACAATCCTGATTTGAAGGGCCATCCCTACAATGTCGAAAAAGCGAAGGCTCTGCTTGCCGAGGCCGGCTATCCCAACGGATTCGAGACGCAGATCTGGGCTCTTCCCGTGACGCGTCCCTACATGCCCAATGGTCGCCGTGCGGCCGAGTTGATCCAGGCGGACTGGGCGAAGATCGGCGTCAAGGCGGAAATCGTGAGCTATGAATGGGGCGAGTACGTCAAACGCGCCCGGGCGGGCGAGGCAAAGACCGGGATGTTTGGCGGCATCTGGGATTTCCCGGATCCAAGCCAGATTCCAAACAACTATTTCACCTGCAACTCGCAGGGCAAACCAAGCCCATCGAACATCGGATCGTGGTGCAACGACAAATTCAATGATCTGATCGGGCGCGCCGGACAGATAACAGACCAGAAGCAGCGTTCGGACCTCTACAAGCAGGCGCAGGTGGTCTTCAACGATGAGGTGCCAGCCGTCCTGTTCGGCAGTTCGTCGGCGCTGCTGGCCGTGGACAAGTCGGTTTCCGGTTTCGTCCCGGCCGTTTTCGGAACCAGCCGTTTCTCGGGTGTAACAGTCCCATAGCCGTATTCCATCAACACGGGCGGGCGAGGCAGAACCGGAGCGTTCGCCTCGTCCGATCTCGAATGGCCGTGCACTCCCCTCAGAATTTTGCGCGGCGTGTTTACCACTGCGGAGATTGAAGATGCGTGTTGTCGTGATTGGCGCAGGAATCCTTGGTTCCAGTGTCGCTTATCACCTTGCCATGAGGGGTATCGAAGTCGAGATCGTCGACGAAATTCACCAGGGCAAAGCCACGTTGGCCGGAGCAGGAATCGTCTGTCCATGGGCCACCAAGGCGACCGACCCTGAATGGTATGCTCTTTATGCGGCCGGAGCGCGATACTACGCCGCTCTGGTGGAAGGCCTGACCCGGCACGGAGAAGTCGAGCTCGGCTACGGGCGCGTCGGCGCGCTCGTCGTATCGGAGGATCCTAAGGAGCTGGAAGCTGCGGAGCAAAGGATTCGGGCCCGCATCACCAATGCACCTGAAGCAGGTGATGTGCGTCGGGTGTCTGCCGTCGAAGCGAAACGCCTGTTCCCGCCACTACGCGACGATCTCGATGGCATTTACATTCCCGGCGGCGCCCGCGTGAACGGGAGGCTTCTCGCATCTGCCATGACGCGTGCTGCCGTGGCGATGGGAGCCGAGCTTCGCCAAGATCATGTCTCGCTCGACTTGCAGGAAGGGCGGGTGCGGTGCCTCGGCAGCGATGGCAACGTTATCGCTGCAGATGAGATCGTCGTGACGGCCGGTGCCTGGGCCTCGCAGATTCTCCGGCCGCTCGGACTGGAGCATCCTGTTCGTCCTCAAAAGGGACAGATCGTTCATTTGCGCCTGCCTGGCGTCGAAACGCGGTCCTGGCCTGTCCTGCTGCCGATGACAAGCCACTACATGCTTGCATTCGACGATTCCCGTGTCGTGATCGGTGCAACCCGCGAAGACAATTCCGGCTTCGACTACCGAGTGACGGCAGGCGGTCAGGCCGAGGTGCTCAATGCAGGCCTTAAGTTTGCACCCGGACTGGCATCAGGGACAATTATCGAAACACGCATCGGCTTCCGCCCCGCAGGCGACAGCATCAAGCCCATCCTCGGCCGTGCCGAAGGAATCGAGGGGCTGATCATCGGCAATGCTCTCGGAGCATCGGGCTTGTCGATCGGGCCCTATGCAGGGCACTTGTTGGCCCAGATCTGCACGGGTGAGAAGCCGGAGACCGATATCTCTCCCTATGCTCCCGCTGCCGCATGAGCTGGGTACGATTCTCTTCAAAAGCAAGGAAAGACAATGACTGAGATCATCCGCCACCGAAAGCATAAGATCATGCACGGCGCCGTGGAGCACAACGGCGTTCTCTATTTCGGCGGGCATGCTGCCAACGATCTGTCTCAAGGTATGGCAGATCAGACCCGGGAGGTGTGCGCCAAGCTCGATACGTTCCTCCGTGAACTCGGCTCCGACAAGACGAAGATCATCGCTGCACGGATTTACCTGAGCGACATGTCTCAGAAGGAGGAGATGAACAAGGCTTGGCTCGAATGGATCCCTGAGAACGAACTTCCGTCGCGGGCGACCATCGGCGTTGCAAGTCTTGGCGATCCTAATCGTCTGATCGAAGTGATCATCACCGCAGCACGGTAACGAGGCCCGCGGTCGGTTCGGTGATGGGGCTGGCTGGCGGCATTACCCTGCCGGCAGCCGCGCCTCCGGAGCCGTTCCCGCGGAGGATTGTCTCTCTCGATCCTGCACCGTCCTTAGGAAAACAGATATGACAGGCAAAGCCGGCCGGATCGATGACCGTTATTCAACCGATGAGAAGTACACGACTTTGCGCGGTATCCATCGCGACGCCCGACGGCATCTGTCGGAAGCCGAGTGGAACTACCTGTGGTGCGGTACCGGCGACGAGGTGACGCTCAAGGACAACGTTGCGGCGTTCGACCGTTATCGGTTCGTCGCACCGCTGTTCGCAGGGATCGACTATCCTACGACCCTGACCAACGTTCTGGGATTCGATCTGAGTTTTCCCGCTTTCATCGCCCCCTTCGGTGGAGAGGTGGCGTTTCATCCGGAGGGGCACCGGGCCATCGGACGTGCGGCAGAAGCAGTCGGCATTCAGCAGATGGTGCCGGTCGCCGCGTCATACCCGCTTGAGGACATTGCGGCCGCTTCCTCCGTGGCGTCGGTGTTTCAGATAACCTTTGTCGGCGATGAGGGAGCCGTCCTTGACCTCATGGAGCGGGCCAAGGCGGCGGGTTACAAGTACATCTGCGTGACCTATTCCCCCATCCGGCAATGGCGTGAGCGGATGATGGAGGACCGTTTCTCTATCCGAGGCGAAACCGGCCCGGCTAATTTTGGACCGGGACGATCCGACCCGGCCGCACTCGTCGAATTGCTGGACTTCACGCAGCCACGCTGGAACTGGCAACAGGCGAAGCGCGCCATTGCTCGCGCACCTCTGCCCTGCATCGTTAAAGGCGTCATGAGTGTCCAGGATGCCCATGCGGCGCTCGATGCTGGCGCGGTCGGGCTTTACGTATCCAACTACGGTGGCCGCACGGTTGACCGGACCCCCGCCGCTCTGGACGTCTTGCCGTCCATCCGCAGAGCGGTAGGACGAGAGATCCCGATCATTTTCGACTCGGGGGTACGCCGGGGCAGCGACATCGCTACGGCCCTCGCGTTGGGCGCGAATGCGGTGGCGCTTGGACGCCTGATTGCTCTCGGACTGGCGGCAGATGGTGAGCACGGTGTGCGCCGCACTCTCGAACTGTTGCAGCGCGAGTTCTGGACGACCCTCGGCCATTTGGGCTGCTCGAAAGTCGCGGATCTGAGCGATGCGGTTCTGTATCAACCCGAGCAGTCGCTGACACGCTGAATAACGATATTTCCCATTCATTAGAGTACTCTTGGGGAGATTGACGTTGCCCGTCAGCTCCCTCTCATCTCTACGAGAGAGCGGCTTCAATCGGCGATGAACCGCCTGCGTCCTTCATCATCCGGGACGGCAAGAAGCGCAGGGCTGATGCCGATAGGACGGGCGATCCCGGTCTGGATGATCGAGGTTGTTCCCTCGGTCCCGGAAGGGGGCCCTCCGCCAAATCCGAAAAGAAAGCCTCCCGCTGCGCTCCTGTCTGGCCGCGGGCCGACAGGAGCGTGCGCGGCGCTTCAGGAGTAGCCAACTGGACGCTGAGCCAAACGGTCGCGGGTGCGAAATGTCCGTTTCGTCTCGTGCGCCTCAGTCGCGCCCCAATCAGATCGGCTTCAATTATACAGATTCAGTACTGAAGCAGGACAACTCGGCGCGGTTCCTAACAAGCAAGGGTGTCTTGTATTGTCGCGTTCCTGTGCCCGAAAGCTCTTCTTGGAGGCTGTCCATGGCGAATGCGGTGGATGCCGCTCACGCGGATCACCCCGAGGTTCCGACCTTCTGGCGCCGGTGGTTCTATTCCACGAACCACAAGGATATCGGCACTCTCTACTTCATCTTCGGCTTCACGGCGGGTCTCGTCGGCGCGTTCCTGTCGATCGCGATGCGCCT
>NZ_JBFRFT010000024.1:0-60813 GCF_052114965.1 Microvirga sp. 2TAF3
GGGCTTTGCCAAGCCGCTCGACGAAGACCTGATCCTGCGGCTGGCGCGCGAGCACGAGGTGCTGGTCACGGTGGAGGAAGGCGCGATCGGCGGGTTTGGGTCGTATGTGCTGCAGCTGTTGGCCGAGCATGGCGGGCTCGACCGCGGCAGCCTCAAGGTGCGGTCGCTGGTGCTGCCGGATCTGTATCTCGACCACGACAAGCCCGAGCGCCTGTATGCCAGGGCCGGCCTCGATGCCGCCGGCATCGTCGCAAAAGTCTTCGAAGCGCTGGGACAGGAAACATCACGCAAGGCGCGGGCGTAAGCGTAACTCGCACCATCATTCCGGGCTCGCCTGCGGCGACCCGGAACGACAGTGGAGGTTCTCAAATCACCAGCTTACCCGCTTTTGCCGCAGCATAGCGTTGGCCGATCTTGTCCCAGTCGAGCACGTTCCACCACGCTTTCAGATAGTCCGGGCGGCGGTTCTGGTATTTGAGGTAATAGGCGTGTTCCCACACGTCGTTGCCCATGAGGACATGGTGCCCGTCCATGAGCGGCGTGTCCTGGTTCGGCTTGGTCACGAGGGCGAGCTTGCCCGAGCGGTCGACGGTCACGAAGACCCAGCCCGAACCGAAGACTTTTTCACCCGCATTGTTGAAATCGGCCTGGAACTTCGACATTCCACCGAGATCGCGGTCGATGGCGCTCTTCACCTCGCCCGTCGGCTCGCCGCCCGATCCGCCCATGATCTCCCAGAACATGGTGTGATTGGCGTGGCCGCCGCCATTGTTGCGGACCGCGATGCGGATCGATTCCGGGACCTTATTCAAATTGGCCAGAATGTCCTGAAGCGGCATTCTGGCCACGTCCGTATGCTGCGCAACCGCATCGTTGAGATTCTTCACATAAGCCGCATGGTGTTTGTCGTGATGCAGTTCCATGGTCATCGCATCGATATACGGCTCGTTCTTGTTGGGCGCATAAAGCAGCGGCGGCAGCGTGAATGGACCGTTGGGGGCTTGCGCGAAGGCACGGGGAATGGCAGCGCTGGTGGCGAGAAGAGCGGCTCCGGTCAGGAGATGGCGGCGGCTGATCATCTGTGGCTCCCTCATTTCGGCCATCGTCGGCGTCTCGAACGGGAGATGCGGAACGGGGGGTTTTGTTCCTGGCCCAGAGGAAGCGGGAAGGTGGGAATTATGAGCGGCATGATCGGGACGAGGTTCGCATGACGCGCAAGCGGGCCGATATGGTTCTTGTCGAGCGGGGCTTCTTCACGAGCCGCGCGCGGGCGCAGGAAGCGATTGCGGCGGGCCTCGTCACGGTCGACGGCGCGGTCGTGCGCAAGGCTTCCGATATGGTGCCGAATGACGCCGTCATCACGGCGGAAGCGCCCCACCCTTACGTCTCGCGTGGCGGCGTGAAACTGGCGGCGGCGCTCGACATGTTCCACATCGACCCCAAGGACTGCATCTGCCTCGATATCGGAGCCTCCACCGGAGGATTCACGGAAGTGCTGCTTCTGCGCGGCGCGGCCCATGTCTACGCGGTCGATGTCGGGCATGGTCAGCTGCATCCCAAAATCGCGCAGGATACGCGCGTGACGAGCCTCGAGAGTACGGATGCGCGCATGGTGAGCCCGGCTCTCATCCCCGAGCCTGCGGACCTTCTCGTGGCCGATGTGAGCTTCATCTCGCTGAAGCTCGTCCTTCCCGCGGCTGTCGCACTTCTCAAGCCGCGCGCCTCTCTCGCCGTGCTCGTGAAGCCGCAATTCGAGGCAGGGCGGGGTCATGTGAAGAAGGGCATCGTGCGGGACGAAGCGGTGCATCGCGCCGTCTGCGAGGATATGACGAGTTTCGTCACGTCCCTCGGCTTCACCCCGCTGGGGCTGATTCCCTCCCCCATCGCGGGCGGGGACGGCAATCGTGAATTTCTGTTGGGAGCGCGCCGTGGCTGAACGGATGACGATCAAGCGCCTGGGCGCGAAGGCGGATGGCATTGCGGAAACGGAAAACGGTCCCGTCTTCGTACCTTATGCACTGCCGGGAGAAACGGTCCTGATCGAACGCGAGGGCTCACGGGGGCGGCTTCTCAGCGTCGAGGCCGCTTCGCCGGAGCGCGAGACTCCCTTCTGCCCCTATTTCGGAGAATGTGGCGGCTGCGCGACACAGCATATGCGGCACGGATTCTATCAGACCTGGAAACAGGAAACGCTGGCGCATACCTTGCGGCAGGCGCGGATCGATGCGCCGCTCGAACCGCTGATCGACGCCCATGGCGAGGGACGGCGGCGCGTGACGTTGCATGTGCGCTTTCCTGATCGCGCCATGCATGTGGGCTTCATGGCGGCACGCAGCCATCACGTGGTGGAGATCGATCACTGCCCCATCGCCGTGCAGGCTCTGCAACGGCAGGCCCCGATCGTCGCCCGCGCCATCGGCAAACATCTGAGCGCGGCGCGAAAACCCCTCGATGTCCAGATCACGGCGACGGAGAGCGGCCTCGATGTGGATGTGCGCGGGCACGGCCCCATCACGGACAAGGACCGCTTCAGCCTGATCGATCTCGCGGCGAGCCTCGATCTGGCGCGCCTTTCGCTCCATGGCGATGTGATCGTCGAGCGCCGCCCCCCGGCAATCACCGTGAGCCGTGCCTCCGTCGTTCCACCGCCGGGATCCTTCCTGCAAGCGACGCAAAGCGGCGAAGAAACCATGGCTGCTCTCGCGACCGATGCCTGTCAGCGCGCGAAGCGTGTCGCCGATCTGTTTTCCGGCTGCGGCCCCTTCGCCCTGCGACTGGCGGAGAAATCGGAGGTTCATGCCGTCGAAACCGATAAGGCTTCGATGGTGGCGCTCGACAAGGCGGCGCGCGCCACGCCCGGCCTGCGGCGCGTGAGTGTGGAAGCACGAGATCTCTTCCGCCGTCCTCTGCTGCTGCCCGAACTGAACACCTTCGATGCCGTCGTGATCGACCCGCCCCGCGCCGGTGCGGAAGCACAGGCGCAGCAGCTTGCCGTCTCGAAGGTGCCTCTCGTGGTGAGCGTGTCCTGCGACGCGGCGACCTTCGCCCGCGATGCGGCGATCCTCATGGGTGGCGGATACAGGCTGGAACGCGTCGTGCCGGTCGACCAGTTCAAGTATTCGCCGCATCTGGAAGTCGTCGGCATCCTGCGGCGGGATGTGGTGAAGAAACGGCGGTAGCGCGACATCCTCCCTCTCCCTCAGGGAGAGGTGATGGCACACAGCTAAAACAAGCTCCCCTGATCGTCCTCGTCGCTGGAGCGCGGCTTGGCGGCCTTGCGCTTCGTCTCGCGCACGGGCGCCGCTTCAGGTTCAGCAAGCGGCTCCTGCAGGCCCGGATCGTCGTTCTCGACCTTGTTCACCCGGCGGCTGACAGGAACCATGTCGAGCCATTCTTCGGGACAGGGGCGGACGAGACGCATGGCCCTGCTCGTGTCTTCATTCCGCACATCGAGCCAGGCGCCCATATCGTCCGGCGACAGGATCACCGGCATGCGGTCATGCACGGCGGAGAGGACGCCGTTGGCATCCGTCGTCACGATGGCGGCGGTGTCGATCTCGCCGCCTTCAGGATCGCTGTAGGTTTCCCACAATCCCGCCAGCGGCAACGGTTTCCGGTTGCGCTTGCGGATCAGGAACGGAGCTTTCTCGCGTCCGTGCCGCTGCCATTCGTAGAAGCCGTCGGCGAGAAAGATGCAGCGGCGGCGTTTCAAAGCGGCCTTGAAGGTCGGCTTGGTCTCGAGCGTTTCGCCGCGCGCATTGATGACGAGCGGGAAATCCCTCGGATCCTTCGCCCAGGATGGCAGGAAACCCCAGCGCACGAGCCTGAAATGCCGCTCGCCCCGATCCTCGATGACGACGGGCACGGGCTGTGTCGGCGCCACGTTGAAGCGCGGCGGAAAATTGGGTTGCTCCGGGTAGCCGAAAAATTCCCGATAGGCTTCCGGAGAAAGCGTGATGGCGTAGCGGCCGCACATGTCGTTAAAGCCACCGTTTCCAGCGGAAGAACAGATAGGGCAGGATGGCCGCCACGACGATCGCGCCGATGGCGTAGGGATAGCCGAGCTTCCAATGCAGTTCCGGCATGATTTCGAAATTCATGCCGTAGACCGACGCCACAAGGGTCGGCGGCAGGAAGATCACCGACATCACCGAGAACAGCTTGATGATGTCGTTCTGCTCGATGGTGACGAGGCCGAGCGTCGCATCGAGGAGGAATTGCAGCTTGTTCGAGAGAAAGGTCGCGTGCTCCTCGATGGATTGTACGTCGCGCACGGCGCTGCGCCATTCCGCATGCACTCCCTTACCCTTCTGGGACCGAGGAAGGCTGGCCGACAGGAACAGCAGAAGGCGCTCGATCGACATCATGCTCTCGCGGACCTTGGAGATGACATCGCCTTTCCGGCCGATGGATTTCAGCCCGGCCCGGAAGGCCGCCGCGCGACGCGGTCCCTGGCGTTCGTTGTCGAAGATCGATTGCGAGAGGCGGTCGATGCGCGCTCCGACCTGAGCCAGGATTTCGGCGGCGCGGTCGATGATAGTCTCGATGAGCCCTTCGAGCACCGCTTCGGGCTGCGGACGGCAGCCGCCGGGCTTCACGGCGCGGGACATGAACATGGTGAAGGAGCGCGGCTCGCCGTAGCGCACCGTCACAAGGGCCCTGTCCGTCAGGATGAAGGAGATATCGATGAGTTTGGGGGTCTCCGTCTCGGAACTGCACAGGACACGCGCCGTCATGTAGAGCGCGTTGTTCTCGCGGTAGAGGATTTCCGACGGCTCGATATCCGCCATCTCTTCCCGGGTCGGGATCTGGATGTTGAGAAACTGTTCGACGAGCTGATCTTCGTCGCGGGCCGGCTCGATCAGGTCGATCCACAGGGCATCTGCGGGAATGATTTCGCCCGGCCTCAGAATATGGCGCTCGAGTGTCGCCAATCCCGCTTTTTCCTTCGGTCTGTGAATGACGATCATGCCCGTCTCCGCCTGTTCGGATGGAGTTTTATCCGGTTTTCAAGAGGACCGCGAGGGCGGCCGGCTGTCGTCCGGCACGAAGAAATCCGGCATCAGGGGCTTGGACGGATCGACGCGGTATTTCTCGAAATCGGTGACGCCTTCGCCGCCCAGGAACGTGTCGTCGATGAGGAAATTCCCGGTGAAGGACTCCGCCGGCTTCTCGAAAATCGCATGGGCCGCATCCGCCAGGATTTCCGGCGTGCGGCTCGCCTGCGCGATCTGATCCCCGCCGAGCAGGTTCTTCACCGCACTCGTCGCGATGGTGGTGCGCGGCCAGAGCGCGTTGACGGCGATGCCCCTGCCCCGCAACTCGCCCGCGAGTCCAAGCACGCACAGGCTCATGCCGTATTTCGCCAGCGAATAGGCGAGATGCGGCGCGAACCATTTTTCCTTCATGTCGAGCGGCGGCGACAGCATGAGGATGTGCGGGTTTTCCGCCTTCTCCAGATGCGGGATCGCATATTTCGACACCATGTAGGTGCCGCGCGTATTGATCTGGTGCATCAGATCGAAACGCTTCATGTCGGTCTGCGGCGTCGGCGTGAGGCTGATGGCGCTGGCATTGTTCACGACGATATCGAGGCCGCCGAAGGTCTCCACGGTTTTGTCGATGGCGCCCTTCACCGCGTCCTCGTCGCGCACGTCGACGACGAGGGGCAGCGCCTTGCCGCCCGCCTTCTCGATCTCGCTCGCCGCCGTGTAGATGGTGCCCGGCAGCTTCGGATGCGGTTCGGCGGTCTTGGCCGCGATTACCACATTCGCGCCGTCCTTGGCCGCGCGAAGACCGATGGCAAGCCCGATGCCGCGGGAGGCACCGGTGATGAAGAGGGTTTTGCCTTTGAGACTCATGATGTCAGCTCACCAGGGCCAGATTTGCGTCATGCAGGAAACCTGCGCCGCTCAGGACCGTATCCTCCAGTCCCTTGGCGCCGACGGCGATGTTTTCCGCGAAGAAGCGGCAGAGCGCGATACGTCCTGCATGAGCCGGATCGGTGTCGCCCTCAGCCATCATCCTGTTGGCGGCAAGCGCCGCATCCGCGAGGGCCGTGCCGCCTTGCGCCAGGGCGAAGAGGCGTAAGTAAGGCGTCGCACCGGCAAGCGCCTCGGCGGGCGCATTCGCAAGCACGATCTTGAGTAGATAGCCGGTCGCCCGGTCGAGGCTCTCGACGGCATCGCGCAGGCGCGGCGCGGTGTGTCTGAAAGACGGTGTTCCCTCTTTCAGGAGGCGCGTGACCGTGGCGCGCATGGCGGCGATCTGCGCCCGCACCGTATCGCCGCCGGAGAGCGGCAGCTTGCGCATGACGAGGTCGATGGCCTGGATGCCGTTGGTGCCCTCGTAGATCGGCGCGATGCGCGCATCCCGCAGATGCTGCGCCGCGCCCGTCTCCTCCACATAGCCCATGCCGCCATGAACCTGGATGCCGAGGGAGGCCACCTCGACGCCGATATCGGTGGAGAAGGCTTTCGCCACCGGCGTGAGCAGGGAGGCGCGCTCATTGGCCTTCCGGCGAGCGGCCTCATCCTGCGCGAGATGGGCGCGGTCGATGGCGGCGGCGGTCATGTAGCAGATCGCGCGGGAGGCGGCGGTCAGCGCCTTCATGGTGAGGAGATTGCGCTGCACGTCCGGATGCTCGACGATGGGGCTCATGCCGTCCTGCGCACTGCCGACAGCGCGCCCCTGCCGGCGCTCATGAGCGTAAGCCAGAGCCTGCTGATAGGCCCGCTCCGCAATGGCGACGCCCTGCAAGCCCACTGCGAGGCGGGCATTGTTCATCATCGTGAACATGCAGGCGAGGCCGCGGTTTTCCTCGCCGACGAGCCAGCCGACGGCGCCGCCACGATCGCCGAAAATCATAGTGCAGGTGGGCGAGGCATGGATACCGAGCTTGTGCTCGATGCCGCTGCAACGAACGTCGTTGCGGGTCCCGTCGGGCAGGGCTTTGGGCACGAGAAACAGCGAGATGCCGCGCGTGCCCGCGGGCGCATCGGGCAGGCGCGCCAGCACGAGATGGACGATATTGTCCGTCAGGTCGTGCTCGCCATAGGTGATGAAGATCTTCTGGCCCCTGATGCGATAGGTGCCGTCCCCCACCCGTTCGGCGCGGGAGCGCAGGGCCGCGAGATCCGAGCCCGCCTGCGGCTCGGTCAGGTTCATGGTCGCCGTCCATTCGCCCGAGACGAGCTTTTCCAGATACCGGCTTCGCAGGTCATCGGAACCATGGGCGATCAGCGCCTCGATGGAACCCATGGTCAGGATCGGGCCGATGCCGAAGGCCATGGAAGCGGAGTTCCACATTTCGACGCAGGCGGAGTTGAGAAGGGTCGGCAGGCCCTGCCCGCCAAAGTCCATCGGGCCCGGCAGGGCATTCCAGCCCGCTTCCGTCCAGGCCCGGTAGGCCTCCTTCCAGCCCGGAGCGGTCGTGACCTCGCCATCTTTCAGCGTGACGCCATGCTTGTCGCCCTCACGGTTGAGGGGGGCGATCACCTCGCCCGCGAAACGGCCCGCCTCCGCCAGGATCGTCTCCGCCAGATCGACGGAAAGATCGCCATAAAGGCCATCCTCCAGAGCGCGGTCGAAACCTGCCACGTGGCGCAAGGTGAAGGCGATGTCGGAGACAGGGGCGCGGTAGGCCATCGGTTTCCTCTCGGCAGAAGGCTTGTTATGACGCGCGTCGCCGCACGGTTGGAGTATCTTGCGATTCCATAGGGTCGCAAGGCGCTCTGGAAGTCTTCATTCAACGCATTCTCTTTTGCGGAGAATGCTCTAAACCCGCCCGGCAAGTACTGAGCCTGCCTGGACAAAGGATAGTTTAGAGGTGAACGATCACGGGTCAATGGTGCGGACGGACCGCCTGCAACCGGATGCGGCCGGGCTTGCCCGAGCGGCGGAGATCCTGCGCCACGGCGGGCTGGTCGCCTTCCCGACGGAGACCGTCTACGGGCTGGGCGCCGATGCCACCCAGGCGGAAGCCGTGGCGGGGATCTATGCCGCCAAGGACCGCCCAAGCTTCAACCCCCTGATTTCCCACCTGGACAGCGTCCGATCCGCTCAAGTCCAGGGCATCTTCGACGAGACGGCACTGCGTCTGGCCGCAGCCTTCTGGCCCGGCCCCTTGACCCTCGTGGTCCCGGTCGCGCCGACCTGCACCATCTCGGACCTGGCCCGCGCGGGCCTCGACAGCGTCGGCCTGCGCGTGCCCTCGCACCCCCTCGCCCATGCCCTCCTGGCCGCGTTTGGCCGCCCCGTTGCCGCTCCTTCGGCCAACCGGTCCGGGCGTGTGAGCCCGACGGCTGCGGATCATGTGCTGGGCGATCTCGACGGGCGCATCGATGCGGTACTCGACGGCGGCGCTGCGGAGGTCGGACTGGAATCGACCATCGTGGCCTGCCTCGGCGGCCCCCCTCGCCTGCTGCGCCCCGGTGGCGTGCCGCGTGAGGCAATCGAAGCCGTCATCGGACAAAAGCTCGAAGGCGCTTCGGAGACGGGCAACAACCCTGTCGCGCCGGGCATGCTGGCCTCCCATTACGCGCCGCGCGCACAGGTGCGCCTCGATGCGAAGGATATCCGCTCCGGCGAGGCGGCACTGCTTTTCGGGGCCGGCCGGCCCGGCGGCATCGAGGGAGCGGCCGCCTCCCTCAACCTGAGCGAAAACGGCGACCTCACCGAGGCCGCCGCTCACCTGTTCTCTTATCTGAGGCAACTCGACGCGTCGGGCGCCGCAACCATTGCCGTGAGCCCGATCCCGGAGGCGGGCCTCGGCGAGGCGATCAACGACCGGCTCAGGCGGGCGGCGGCGGAGCGGTAATCCGCCCCACGACCTTTCGAACCGAGTTTACTTCGCGGCGAGCTTGCCGGCGATCTGCGCCACGTGCCGCCCCTGGAAGCGCGCCGCGTCGAGCTCGACCTTGCTCGGCTGGCGCGATCCGTCGGCGCCGGCAATCGTCGAGGCGCCGTAGGGCGAGCCGCCCTTCACTCCCTCGACGCCCATCTGGCCCGCGAAAGCATAGGGCAGGCCGACGACGACGAAGCCCAGATGCAGAAGGACCGGGTGGAAGGTCAGGATGGTCGATTCCTGACCGCCATGCTGGGTCGCGCTGGAGGCGAAGACCGAACCCACCTTGCCGACCAATGCACCGCTCGCCCAGTGGGCGCCTGTCTGGTCGAGGAAGTTCTTCATCTGCGCCGTCATGTTGCCGTAACGGGTCGGCGTGCCGAAGATGATCGCGTCGTACTGGGGAAGCTCCTCGATCGTGGCGATGGGTGCCTTCTGGTCGAGCTTGTAATGAGCGGCCTTGGCCACTTCCTCGGGCACGAGTTCGGGCACACGCTTCACCACGACCTCGGCTCCCGCTTCACGGGCTCCCTCGGCGGCAGCGTAAGCCATCTGCTCGATATGACCCCATGAGGAATAATACAGTACCAGAACCTTAGTCATTGTTTTCTCCAACAGCGATCGGTAGGGCGCGGGACGCAGCATTGAAAACGTTTGAGCGTTTTCATAAGCTGCAGCCATCTACTGCGATTGTGATGCTTGCGGACGATAAGCTTTCCAAGCTGCAAAACCAGTGGTAGCTTTGCAGGGTCTTTTTTGCATGGATGCAAAATCGTGGCGAAGCAGCATCTCGTCTGGGATGATTTCAGACTTGTGAAGGTCATCGCTGAGGCGAATGGACTGGCAGGCGCGGCAGATCGCCTCGGCGTCAATCATTCCACCGTTTTCCGTCGGCTCGGCCAGATGGAAGAAGGCCTCGGCGTCAAGCTCTTCGAGCGACACCGGACCGGCTATGTGCTGACGCCTGCGGGCGAAGAGATGACGGCGCTCGCGGAGCACATGGAGGAGAACGTCGCCTCCTTCACCCGCAAGCTCGCCGGACAGGCCGTGGCGCCTGCGGGCGAGTTGCGGGTAACGACCAACGACACCCTTCTCGTGCACTTGCTCACGCCGATCTTTGCAAGATTCATCACTGTCTGCCCCGAGATGCGTCTCGATGTGGTGCTTGCCAATCAGGCTCTGAACCTGTCGAAGCGCGACGCGGATGTGGCGATCCGGGCTACGGACAATCCGCCGGAAACGCTGGTGGGACGGCGCGTCGCGACCATCGCCTGGGCTATCTACGGCCGGACCGTGGATTTTCCGCAGCCCGACGAGGTCGCCGATACCCCCGCCCTCTACCAGCGGCCCTGGGTCGCGCTCGGAGACAACCTCGCCACTCTCAAGGCGGCACGCTTCGTGCGGGACCGGGTTCCGACCGAACAGATCGTCTATAAGGTCAATACGGTCCTGGGGCTTGCCGAAGCCATCGAGGTGGGAACCGGGATCGGCCCCCTGCCCTGTTTCATCGCCGATGCGAATCCGAGCCTCGTTCGCCTGTCGGCCATCAACCCGGATTTCGGAGCGGGCTTGTGGCTCCTCACCCATCCCGATCTTCGCCAATCGGCGCGGGTGCGCGCCTTCCTGGATTTCATGGCGACCGAGATCGGCAAGCAGAGGAAATGGATCGAGGGCAGCGGCGTCAGAGCCGCCTGAAAGGCTGCTTGTGAATGAAGCCGCGTCGTCGGATCTACCCCCCGTCATTCCGGGAAGGCCTTTCGGGTCGGGCTCTCGCTGACGCTCGCCCCGAAATGACGGAATGACGGGGCACCCATACTGGCCGGGAAACGGGCGTTCCGCGCCTTCGCAAAGGATCAACCGAGCTCCACCACGACCCGCCCGCGGATTCTGCCCTCCACGATCTCGCGGCCTGCTTCCATCACCTGATCGAGGGTGATGCTGGTCGTCATGCTGTCGAGCTTTTCAAGATCGAGATCGCGCGCGAGACGGCTCCACGCCTCCAGGCGAAGCGCCCTCGGCGCCATCACGGAATCGATCCCGAGAAGGGAGACCCCGCGCAGGATGAAGGGGGCAACCGAGCCCGGAAGGTCCATGCCGCCAGCAAGTCCGCAGGCGGCAATCGCGCCGCCATACCGGGTCATGGACAGCACATTCGCCAAGGTATGCGTCCCGACGATATCGATCCCGGCCAGCCATCTTTCCTTGGCCAGAGGTTTGGCCGGACCCATCAGCTCACTGCGGTCGAGAATCTCCGCGGCGCCGAGATTCTTGAGGTAATCCGCTTCATGGGTCCGCCCGGTGGATGCGATCACATGCCATCCGGCCCTGGCGAGCAGCGTTATGGCGACTGAGCCGACGCCGCCGGCCGCCCCCGTGACGATGGCCGGGCCGCGAGTGCAGCGAAGGCCGTGGCGCTCGAGCGCCATCATGCACAGCATGGCCGTATAGCCCGCGGTGCCGATGGCCATGGCCTGAAAGGCAGTCAGCCCCTTCGGCAGATGGATGAGCCACTCGCCCCTGACACGCACCTTCTCGGCATAGGCGCCCAGATGCGTTTCGCCCAGGCCCCAGCCGTTCAGGATGACCGGATCGCCCGTCTTGAAATCCGGATGGGACGAGGTCTCGACGATCCCTGCCAGATCGACCCCGGGGATCATCGGGAAACGGCGCACCACCGGCGCCTTGCCGGTGAGCGCCAAGCCATCCTTGTAATTGACGGTCGAATGCGTCACCTGGACCGTGACATCGCCTTCCATGAGGTCGGCTTCGTCGAAGTCGCGGCGCTCGACATGCTGTCCGGACTTGTCCTTGTCGATGACGATTGCCTTGAACGTGCCCATGCCGGTCCCTCCACTGCTTCAGGACAGTTGTGGCGTGGCAGCGGGCCGGGGCAAGCGTATTCGCGTCATTTCCGTAAAGGGGCCGTCCTCACTCGGCCGGCTGCAATCCCACCGCCCGCTCGACGGGCTTCTCCTTGATCGGGAGGTTGATCAGGGCCGAGGCGATGCCGAGCGCGATCGAGAGCCACCACACGAAGGTGTAATTGCCATAGGCCTCATAGAGCACGCCGCCGAGCCAGACGCCGAGGAAGCCGCCGACCTGATGGGAAAAGAAGGCGAAGCCGTAGAGCATGGCCATGTAACGGGTGCCGAACATCAGCATCACGAGGGAGGATGTGGGCGGGACCGTCGAAAGCCAGAGCAGGCCGATGGATATGCCGAAGGCAATGGATGTGGCGGGCGAGGCCGGCAGCAGGATGAAGACGGCGATGGCCACCGAGCGCCCGAAATAGATCCAGGCCAGCAGCCACCGCTTCGACATGCGGGTCGACAGCCAGCCCGAAGTGAGCGAGCCGAAGGCATTGGCAAGCCCGATCACCGCCAGCGTCCATCCGCCGACCGCGGCCGACAATCCGGCATCCCGCAGATAGGCCGGCAGGTGCACGGTGATGAAGGCAAGCTGGAACCCGCAGGTGAAGAAGCCGAGAACGAGAAGCACATAGGAGCGATGGCGGAAGGCTTCCGTCAGGGCCTGCCGGATCGACTGGCCCGGCACCGGGGCTGGCCCGCCCTGGTGTGCCGCCTCCACCGGGCGTGTCGCCAGCGCCACGGCGAAGGGCAGGACGAGCAGGACGCTAGCCGCGAACATCAGCAGGGCCTGATGCCAGCCGAGCGACTCGATCAGCATGTTGCCGATCGGGGGGAACAGGAACTGCCCGAAGGAGCCCGCCGCCGTTCCGGCGCCGAACGCCATGGGTCGCCAGGACTCGGGAAGAAGCTTGCTGAAGGCGCCCAGCACCAGATTGAAAGAGCAGCCGGACAGGCCGAAGCCGATCAGGACGCCGGCACCGAGATGCAGCATCGTGGGCGAGGTGGCATTGGCCATGACCACGAGGCCGAGCGCATAAAGCACCGCGCCGACGCACAGCACCCGGAAAGCCCCGAACCGATCCGCCACCGCGCCGGCGAAGGGCTGCCCGAGACCCCAGAGCAGGTTCTGGACGGCGATGGCCAGGCCGAACACATCGCGCCCCCAGCCGTATTCCATCGTCATCGGAATCTGGAACAGACCCGCGGAGGCCCTCGGTCCAAAGGTGATGAGGGCGATCACACAGCCGGAGAGGACGATGATCTCCGGCGAAAAACGGGAGCGGATAGAGGGCGCTGACATGATCTCGCTCCTTCGGCGACGCGAAGGCGGACACTAAACCAAGATGCCAAGCCGCAAAATTGAAAGTTTATCGCGCAAGCCATGAGATCGCGTGATGGATCGGACCTGCCGCGCGGCTCTCATGTTCGGACGCAGCGAGCACCGGGACAGTTCGCAAACGGAGATCGAATTCCATCCCCTAGGGCACGCTCTCGCCTCCGTGGGGTCTTGCGTGAGGTCGAAACGATTGCTTCAGATCACTCTGAAGTCATCGATGGTAAGCGCAAGCTTCTTAGTCAGCGTCGCAATATCGACCGCCTTTTTGGGGCCGGACCCATCGGGATCGAAATGCAATACGCCCTTCATCTTGTCGTAAATGACGTGATCGTCCCTGTCCCTTGCCTCTTCGCCGAAGGTGAAGAACTTCTTGTTCAACTTGCCGGGTTTCAACTCCGTGCCCTTGCCGATCTTGGTGAAGACCTTGTCGTCCAGCCAGATCGTGTCGTCCCTGACATTGAAATCGGCGATCTTGTCGCGATTGGACTCTATGTTCGGCTTGGTACTGAAGATGAATATATCGCGCCCCGCTCCACCCTTGAGCGTGTCGTTGCCGAGGCCGCCCGACAGGGTGTCGTTATTCGCATCGCCTATCAACTCATCGTCACCTGCGTAGCCTTGGAGGATGTCATTGCCGCCAAAGCCCCGAAGCACATCGTCGCCGGCATAGCCGCGAAGCAGGTTTGCAGCGTCGTTCCCGATCAGCCGATCATTCCAGCTGCCGCCATAGGCATTCTCGATCGTAACGCCGTTGGCGATCGTGAAGCCGCCACCGATATCCCATTGCTGGGATGCGTAGCCTCCGGCATTGGGGTCTCCCTGAACGAGGCTCGCCGCGCGCAGATCGATCGTGACCTCGCCCTCGGCGGAAAGGCCACTGATCGTATCGGTGCCACCGGTATCCCAAATGCTGGACCAGCCCGTTCCTGTCGTGTTCCGGCTCGGCAGAAGATAGGTGTCGTTATCCGGCGCCGCCGACATGTTTGCTCCATAGAGCGCCTGCAACGCGGCAATGTCGAAGGTTCCCAGGCCGCCCTGGCCTCCGAAGCTTGTGCTGTACGGAGCCTCGCTCCACCCACGATTATACGACATCGCCGTCCAGATGCTCTGGTTGAGACCAAGACTGCCGATGTCGCCGGGGGAATCGACGCCGGGGAATCTGGTTGCATCCGCCTCCCCGCCGCCGTCGTGCGGATGGGCGAGCCCCAGACCATGTCCGATTTCGTGGGTAATGACGTAAAGACCGTCCCCCCCGATGCTCAGATTGTTCCATGAGGCAGTGAAGGTCGGATTGAAATAGCCCCAAATCTGTCCGGCTGCCGGGAGCTCATGCGCACCGAGAATCTCATCGCCGAGATCGGCCTTCCACCACACCATATTGGCTTTTGCGACCGAGGCGGCAGGGACGAAGGTCAGGCTGCAAACGCGCTCGATGTTTGATAGGGCAAAAACGAAGGCTTTTATTTCCTGCGGCTTCCAGGCTTGCGCCGCGGCGCCGCTCGTCAAATATTCGCTTGCACCATGAGCCGTCAGCGCAGCGTTGAAATCGGCCTTGGCACCAAAGTAATACGAGATCGGCCCGCTCGCAGGATCCCAGGCATAACGTCCCCAGACCAAGGAATCGACGTAAGCGCTCCCATATCCCGATCCTGCAACGGAGTTTTTAATGACAGCCATATCATCACCTGATACCGGGCTGCCTGCCAATTCTTTTTATGTTATCTTGTAACTATACCAATAATATATTTCACCCGGCGCCTATCCACATAGCGCACAACACATCACGACCCATACTACCTTTGGGGAAACTTCAAGAAAAACTATGTAACGCAATAGCATTGAAAGAACATTCTCAAGCATGCGTGACTCACGTCAGCCCGATGCATGTCGCACGGGCGATACGATCAGGTCTGACCCGGCCTGAGCTTGTAGAAAATGTGCCGACCGATCACGTCCATTTTCTTCAGGCGGCGGGCCCAATAGGGTTTCACGTAATCGGCGTGATAGTGGGTCGCGCCGCCCACATCGGCGAGGTAGGTCCTGCCCTCGAGCACCGCGCTCGCGATCCGCTTCGCCCTGTCCCAGGGCTCGGATTCCGTCACCCGCAGCGCCTTGCCTTCGCAGGCGAAGGTGAACTGACAGGCGAGATGGCGGTGGCGGTTCTGGTAGACGACACCGCAGATCGACGAAGGATAGAGGCCGCTCTTCACGCGGTTCAGCACCACCTGGGCGACGGCGGCCTGGCCATCCTCGGATTCGCTGCGCGCCTCGAAATAGACGGCTTCCGCCAGGCAGCGCTGCTCCTTGCTCAAGTTGTCGGGATCGATGAGGTCCGCATAGCGCGGACGTTCATCGTCGGTGCGGGCAACGATCGTGGTGTCGGCGCTACCGTTCTTATCGATCCGCGAGACCGGAGCGGCGGCGATTTCAATCGGCGTCGCATCCGCTGGGGCGGGCGTCGTCGAGGACAGGACGATGGCGCGCTTGACGAAAGGCGTGGTCGAACCCGCGGCGGCACCTGTCGAACCCGCCGCGGCGGCGGCGGGCGACTGAATGGAGGTAGCCTGGCGCGTCGTGGTCAGTTCCGGAGCCTGCCAGGGCTCGAAGCCCTTCTGCTCCATCTCCGGCCCTTCGAGCTTTCCTTCCATGAGGATGGTCGGCGGCAGAAGATTTTCATTCCGGTTGAACAGGATGCGCGACCCGGACGGGGTCAGGCTCGTACGGATTTCCCGCGCGCGCTCCGAGAGCGTGAAAAGGCGGAAGGCCGCGCGCCCGCCTTTGAGAGCCCGGTCGACGGCAGGATAGGCGCCGGCGCCGGCTTTCATATCGCCGCGCAGATGTTCGCCCTTCAGGGTCGCCTCGTCGGGCAGATCGTAACGCGGCGTCGTGCGCAGGATATCGCGGCCGAGATCGAGCCTGCCCGAGAGACCGGAGGTCATGCCGATCGGCGGAACGAGGCCGGTATCGGTCAGGCGGGCCACGGGGCTTCGGGCCGCGAAGCTGAAGCCGGATTGAACGCCGTTGCTGGCCGAAGCCGTGAAGGAGACCAGGAGTCCGGCCGCCAGCGCCCAGGGCGCCACTGTGGCGCAGATCCATCTCACCCGAGATCGACGATACCGACGACGCACGCGACAAACACCCTACCAGAACCGACTCGAGGAGCTTCCACGGGGGCTGCTCCGGCTTGGGATGTTTATCGGCGATTAAGGTTGATGCCCGGTTAAGGCCCGGCGCTCGCGCCTTTCCGGCTCTGCGACATTTTCTGCAGGATCGTCGCCGTCGCGGGATCGGCCGGGAAGAAGGCCTCGATGGCGATTTCGGAAAGCGTCACGTCCACCGGCGTTCCGAACACCGTCGTGGTGCTGAAGAGCGTGAGCATCCCCTCCTCCGTCATGAGCTGAAGCGGCACGAGGACGCCCGCATAATCCTGGCGCGGCTGCGGCGCGCGCGATGCGCCGCCGGGCATGGGATAGGCACGCAGCTCGTCCATCAGCTTCATGAGCGTCGCATCCGCCGTCACATCGACCTGATGATGCAGGCGGGACAGGAGATGATCGCGCCACTCGGAAAGATTCACGATGCGCGGAGCAAGTCCCGCCGGATGCAGGCTGAGACGCAGCACGTTCACCGGCGGTTTCAGGAGCGCGGGATCGACAGCGCCGATCAGCGGCATGAGCGCGCCGTTTGCGGCGATGAGCGACCAATGCCGGTCGACGGCAAGCGCCGGATAAGGCTCATGCCCCTTGAGCACGAGATCGACCGCCTGTCGCGCCGCCTGCAGGGACGGATCGTCGAGCGGCTTGTGCGAATAGACCGGCGCATAGCCCGCCGCGATCAGCAGGATGTTGCGCTCGCGCAAGGGGATTTCGAGCTGCTCGGCAAGATGCAGAACCATCTCGCGACTCGGCTGCGAGCGTCCCGTTTCGAGGAAGCTCAAATGGCGGGTGGAGATATCGGCTTCGAGGGCGAGATCCATCTGGCTCAAGCGCCGGCGCTGACGCCAGTCACGCAGGTGGTCACCGATAGTGGGGCCGGAATTCATCATCATGCGCCGACGATAGCGCAAGCACGCGGCAGGTTCCAATGACCTCCGAGGTAATCGACCAGCCTCCTGACCATCGCGATCATGGCCGCAAGGTCGATGAAGCGAAAGCGGACCTTGAGAGAAGCCATTGAAAGGAGCTTGCCATGCCCATGATCGTTCCCTCCCCCTTCCTGCGTCAGGCCCTTGTCGCGGATGCCGCCACCAGCGCCGCCTGCGGCCTGCTGATGCTGCTCGCGGCAGGTCCTCTCGGCGCTATCCTCGGGCTGCCGGAAGTGCTCCTGCGCCTGTCCGGTACGATCCTCCTGCCCTATGCGGCGCTCGTCGGCTATCTCGGCCTGCGCGATCAGCTTGCCCGGCCCGTGGTATGGGCCGTCGTCATCGCCAACGCGATCTGGGCGACGGAGAGCATCCTGCTTCTCATGAGCGGATGGGTCGAGCCGACACGGGCAGGCTACGCCTTCGTCATCGCCCAAGGGCTGGTCGTGCTGATGTACGCGGAGCTGCAATTCATCGGGCTGCGCCGCTCGGATGCGGCGATGGCATGAACGACAAAGGCGAGCCCGCAGCAGAGTGCGGGCTCGCCTTCATTTAAGAATAACCGATACTCAGAAGCTGCGGCCGTCCACCGGAATGCGGTTGAGCGATGTGAGATCGATCGCTTCGAGACAGCGCACATTGATCGCCGCCGTCGCTTCGCCAGTCGGCTTCTTGCCCTCGCCGAACGGCGCGCAGCCGCATGTGGAGCAGAAGCGGTGCTGAATGCTGTGCGTGTTGAAGGTGTAGGTGGCGAGATCGCTCTCGCCACGGGTGATATTCAACGCGCCGCGTTGCACGAAGGCGAGCAGATAGCCCTTGCGGCTGCAATGCGAGCAATTGCATTCGATGATCTGTTCGAGATCGGTCTCGACCTCGAATGCGACCTTACCGCAATGACAAGATCCCTGGTGCAGCATGTCTGTTTCCTCAAGCCTGGCTCGCCGCTTTACCCCCGAGCGCCGCCTGGGCGGCCGCAAGACGCGCGATCGGCACACGGTAGGGCGAGCACGACACGTAGTCGAGTCCGACGCTCTGGCAGAAATGGATCGAGGCCGGATCGCCGCCATGCTCGCCGCAGATGCCGAGCTTGATGTTGCCGCGCACCTGCCGGCCGCGCTCCGCCGCGATCCTGATTAACTCGCCGACACCTTCCTGATCGATGGTAACGAACGGATCGGCGGGAAGAATGCCCTTCTGCGTATATGACCCTAAGAACGATGCCGCATCGTCGCGGGAGATGCCGAGCGCTGTCTGCGTCAGGTCGTTGGTGCCGAAGGAGAAGAACTCTGCCGAGCTCGCGATGTCCCCGGCGCGCAAAGCCGCGCGCGGCAGCTCGATCATCGTGCCGACCTGATACTCCACGGTGACGCCGGTTTCCTTACGGACAGCTTCGGCCATGGCGACGATGCGCGCCTTCACCAGATCGAGCTCCGGCTTCGTCATGACGAGCGGCACCATGATTTCCGGCACGACCGGCTTGCCGGTGGCGCGTCCGGCTTCCACCGCCGCCTCGAAGATGGCGCGGGCCTGCATCTCGGCGATTTCCGGATAGGCGACGGCAAGGCGCACGCCGCGGAAACCGAGCATCGGGTTGAACTCGTGCAGTTCGACGGCACGGCGCTTGAGCTTGTCGACGGAGGCGCTCATCGCCTTTGCGACTTCCTGCATCTCCTCTTCCGAATGAGGCAAGAACTCGTGCAGCGGCGGATCGAGCAGGCGGATCGTAACGGGCAGCCCGCTCATGATCGTGAACAGCTCGACGAAATCGGCGCGCTGCATCGGCAGGAGCTTGGCGAGCGCTGCGCGGCGGCCCTTCTCGTCGTCGGAGAGGATCATCTCACGCACGGCGACGATGCGGTCGCCTTCGAAGAACATGTGCTCGGTACGGCAAAGGCCGATGCCCTCCGCGCCGAAATTGCGCGCGGTCCGCGCATCGAGCGGCGTCTCCGCATTGGCGCGCACCTTCATGCGGCGCACCTTGTCGGCCCAGCCCATGAGGGTGGCGAACTCGCCGGAGAGTTCCGGCTCCAGCATCCTCACCTGGCCGAGCAGCACCTGCCCGTTCGCACCGTCGACGGTGATGACATCGCCCTTCTTCAGAACCTGTCCCGCCACATTCATGGTCTGCGCGTTGTAATCGACGCGGATCGAGCCCGCGCCGGAGACGCAGGGCTTGCCCATGCCGCGCGCGACCACCGCCGCATGCGAGGTCATGCCGCCGCGGGTGGTGAGAATGCCCTCCGCCGCATGCATGCCGTGAATGTCTTCCGGCGAAGTCTCGATGCGTACGAGAATGACTTTCCGGCCCGCCTTCTTCGCCGCCTCCGCATCGTCGGAATTGAACACGATCTCGCCCGAGGCCGCGCCCGGCGATGCGGGCAGGCCCGTGGCGATGATCTTGCGGTCGGCCTTGGGATCGATGGTGGGATGAAGCAACTGGTCGAGCGCCGCAGGCTCGACGCGGGTGATCGCCTCTTCCTGCGTGATCAGGCCCTCGGAGGCCAGTTCCACCGCGATGCGAAGCGCGGCTTTCGCCGTACGCTTGCCGTTGCGGGTCTGGAGCATCCAGAGCTTGCCCTTTTCCACCGTGAATTCCATGTCCTGCATGTCACGGTAGTGCTTCTCAAGAATGCCGTAGATACGCACGAGTTCGTTGTACGCATCCGGCATCGCCCGTTCCATAGAGGGTTTGTTGGAGCCCGATGCCACACGCGCGCGCTCCGTGATGTCCTGCGGCGTGCGGATGCCCGCCACCACATCCTCGCCCTGCGCATTGATGAGGAACTCGCCGTAGAGCTCCTTCTCGCCGGTGGACGGGTTGCGGGTAAACGCCACGCCGGTGGCCGAGGTCTCGCCCATATTGCCGAAGACCATGGCCTGCACGTTCACCGCCGTGCCCCAGTTCGCGGGAATGGAATGCAATTCGCGATACTTGATCGCGCGGTTGTTCATCCACGAGCCGAACACCGCGCCGATGGCGCCCCAGAGCTGCTCCTCCGGCTCCTGCGGGAAAGCCCTGCCCAGCTCTTTCTCGACGATGGCCTTGTAGCGCGGAATCAGCGCCTTCCAGTCGTCGGCGGACAGGTCGGTATCGAGGGTATAGCCGCGACGATCCTTGTACTCGTCGAGGGCTTCCTCGAAATGGTGATGATCGATGTCGAGCACCACGTTGGAATACATGGTGATGAAACGGCGGTAGGAATCGTAAGCGAAACGCTCGTCGCCCGCGCCTTTGGCGAGCGCCTGCACGGTGAGATCGTTGAGGCCGAGATTGAGCACCGTATCCATCATGCCGGGCATCGAGGCCCGCGCGCCGGAGCGGACGGAGACGAGAAGCGGATTTTCGGGATCGCCGAAGGTGCGGCTGGTGAGGCGGCCGACAAAGGCCAGGGCCTTCTCGACCTGATCCTTCAGCTCCGGCGGGTAGGAATTGCCGTGGTCGTAATAATACGTGCAGACTTCCGTGGTGATCGTAAATCCGGGCGGAACCGGCAAGCCCAGATTGGACATCTCGGCGAGGTTGGCGCCCTTGCCGCCGAGCAGGTTCTTCATTCCCGCCTCACCCTCAGCCTTGCCGTCACCGAAGGCATACACCCATTGCGTCATCGTTCGACCCTTTTGGCTCACATGACCCTGCCGTAGCGCAGGTTTTGGCTTGAAGCATGTCGCACCAAAACGCAACCTGAACAGCCAAGGTTCCAGCGCCGCGGGAAGGCCGATTTTGCCGGCAAAACAAGGATTTTCCCTGACGGCGCCACGACTTCCGATAACCCACTCTCCTGGAGAGAAATTTCGCGCCGGAATTCGAACCGAAATGGCTATGAAAAGCCATGTTTTTCAAACATTTCGAGAACCGAACAGCAAATTCCCATCCGGCAGCGTTCCGCCAGCAAAAAGGCCGGGACTGGGCCCGGCCTTCGAACACTTTTCAGGAATGGACAGGTATCAGACCCGATAGCGCCCGTTGCGCTTCACATAGACCGTCGAACCGACGGGAACGCGCTCGTAGAGGTCAACCACATCCTCGTTCAGCATGCGCACGCAGCCGGAAGAGAGCTGCTCGCCGATGCTCCATGGCTCGTTGGTGCCGTGGATGCGGAACAGGATGTCGCGGCCGTCCTGATAGAGGTAGAGAGCGCGGGCGCCGAGCGGGTTGTCGAGGCCGGCCTCGCGGAAGCGCGGCAGATCCGGCTTGATGCCGACCATGGTCTTGGTGGGCGACCAGGAAGGCCAGACGCCCTTGCGGCCAACCGACGCAACACCCTTCCAGGAGAAGCCCTGCTTGCCGACGCCGACGCCGTAGCGGATGGCCTTGCTGTCCGGCTGCACGAGATAGAGAACGCGCTCGTCGATATCCACGACGATGCTGCCCGGCTTCTCCGAGCCCTTATACTCCACCGTCTGGCGGGCGTATTTGGCGTCCATCTTGCTGCGGTCGACCAGCGGCACGTCGAACGGCTTGTCGGGAGCCATGCCGATATACCAGCCGGCATAGGGATCGACCTCGGCCACAGGCTGCGGCGGGGCCTGGACGGTCTGACAGGCGGCGAGAGACGCACTCAGAAGAGCGCCAAGCAGGAGACGGCGGAAGATCATCGCTTTTAACCGAAGGAAACGGGGTTGCCGTCTGCCTAACGCGAAGCAGCCGGCAAAGCTGTGTCCCCGACGCAACAGCCGCGGGGGAATGTGCCTCAGCCCTCGATCCGGGAGAAATCCGCGACCGTGCGGGTGGCCTCACGGATGGCGTTGAGAAGCCGCAAACGGTTCTCGCGCTGCTCCGGATCCTCCGCATTGACCGTCACCTTGTCGAAAAAGGCGTCGACGGCGGGGCGAAGCTCGGCGAGCGCGCGCATCGCGCCCTCGAAATCCTCGCGCATCACATGCTCGTGAGCATGACGCGCCGCCGTTTCGAGCACTTCGAGCAGCACCTTCTCCTCGGGCTGGCCGCGCTCGTGGATGAGATGGCGATTCGGCTCCTCGTTATAGGCCCGCCCGTCCTTCTTCTCCTCGATGCGGAGAATGTTCGCCGCGCGGCGATAACCTGCGAGAAGGTTCGCGCCGTCTTCTGTGTCGAGAAAGCGCCCGAGCGCCTCGACGCGGCGAACGATCATGAGCAGATCGTCCTGGCCTTCGAGCGCGAAAACGGCGTCGATGAGATCGTGTCGCGCGCCCTGATCGCGGAGATAGACCTTTAGGCGGTCGGCGAAGAAGGAGAGGAGGTCGGGAATGATGCTGGCAAGATCTCCGCTCGCGCTGGGCTTGCCAGCAACACCATCAATCGGATCGAACAAAAGTGCCGTCAGCTTCTTCCTGTCCTCGATATTCTGAATGAGCTCAATAAGGCTTGTATAAGCCGGCTCAAACGCTCTCACTTCAGCTCGTCCAAACTGCCTTGCGATGCGAAGCTCTGCAAAATTAAGCACCGGTATGAGCGGCAGCCTAATATCGTTCTCCAGTACCAACCTAATCACGCCCAAAGCCGCCCGCCTTAGCGCGTAAGGATCCTTCGATCCTGTCGGCTTCTCATCGATGGCCCAAAAACCCACCAGCGTGTCGATCTTGTCGGCCAGCGCCACCGCAACCGACACAGGATCGGTCGGAACGCGGTCGGAGGGGCCGAGCGGCTTGTAGTGTTCCTCGATGGCCGAGGCGACACTGACGGGCTCGCCCTGGATCGCCGCGTAGTAGCGGCCCATGAGGCCCTGCAATTCGGGGAATTCGCCGACCATCTCGGTAACGAGGTCGGCCTTGGCGAGGCGCGCGGCGCGCTCGGCCTGCGCAGGCTCGGCGCCGACGATAGGCGCGAGTTCCTTCGCCAGCGCGGCGATGCGCTCCACGCGCTCGTATTGCGTGCCGAGCTTTTCGTGGAAGACGATTGTCGTCAGCTTTTCCAGCCGGTCTTCCAGCTTCACCTTCTGGTCCGTCTCCCAGAAGAACTTGGCGTCCGACAGACGGGCGCGCACCACGCGCTCGTTACCGCCGACGATGGTCTTGCCGCCATCCTTCGCCACGAGGTTGGAGGTCAGCAGGAACTTGTTGGCGAGCTTGTCCTTGCGCGGGTCGCGCAACACGAAGCATTTCTGATTGGCGCGGATCGTGGTGCGGATCACTTCCGGCGGGATATCGAGAAAGGCTTCGTCGAAGGAGCCCATCAGCACCACCGGCCATTCGACGAGGCCCGCGACCTCCTCCAGCAAGCCTTCGTCCTCGACGAGTTCGAGGCCTTGCGCGAAGGCGAGGTCCTTGGCGTCGTGCAGGATGATATCCTTGCGGCGGTCCGCATCGAGCACGACCTTGGCGCGCTCGAGCGCCGGCGCATAATCGTCGTAGCGCCGCACCTTGATCTGCCCCGGCGCCATGAAGCGGTGACCATGAGTGACGTCGCCCGAGACGATGCCGTCCACTTCGAAACGCACCACCACGGGCTCTTCCGTCTCGGGGCCGAAGGTGCAGACGATGGATTGCAACGGGCGCACCCAACGCAGGGAGCCCGGCGAGGCGGAAGCCGCGCCCGAGCGCATGGATTTCGGCCAGGGGAAGGTTTTCACGATCTGCGGGATGATCTCCGCCAGCACCTCTTCCGTCGGGCGGCCGGGCCGCTCGATCAGCGCCACGTAGAACTCGCCCTTCTTCGGGTCCTTCTCGATCTTGGCCTGATCGAGGGAGGCCAGCCCCGCGCTCTTCAAAAAGCCCTGGACGGCAGCCTCCGGCGCGCCGACACGGGGGCCCTTGCGCTCCTCGCGCACATCCTGCCCCTTCACGGGGAGGCCGACGACGTTGAGCGTCAAGCGGCGCGGCGTCGCGAAGGCTTGAGCGCCCTCATAGAGGAAGCCGCGCTCCACGAGCGCGTCGGTCACAAGCTTCTTCAGGTCCTCAGCGGCACGCCGCTGCATCCGGGCGGGAATTTCTTCGGAGAAGAGTTCAAGGAGAAGATCGGGCATGAGAACTCGTCGCGCTCACTCCCCTCCCCCTTGTGGGGAGGGGCTGGGGGTGGGGGTGACGGCGCCAGCGCCGTTTGAAGATGCGGTGTAAAGAGCCGCATGGATTGTGTCGAGTACGACATCGATCTGCGACATCACTTCGTCGTTCCAGAACCGCAAGACTTGGTAGCCCTGGGAGGAAAGCCAGGCCGTCCGGGCGGCATCGGCCCGCAAGCCTTCCTCAAAGCCATGCTGGAAACCATCAACCTCGATTACGAGCCCGGCGCTGTGACAGACGAAATCGACCACATAGGGGCCGATTGCGGCTAGCCGCCGGAAGTGGCCCTTCTCCACTGGCACGCGCTCAAGGTGCCACCAGAGGCGCTTTTCCGCCTCGGTCATTTGCTTGCGCAACGACCTGGAGCGAAGCGTTCCTGGTTTTCGGGACCGGGGCATGATGAAACCGGATAAGGCAGCGGCAACACCCTCACCCTAACCCTCCCCACAAGGGGGAGGGAATAAGGTCGCGGCTTCCGACCCTCATCCTCAAGGGGAGAGTGAGGCGCGGGCTGACCTTACGCTTCGACCTTCGACTTCTCCGCCAAAGCCGGCGTTTCATGTCCCAATCCGCCGCCGTCGGTCTTCAGCCACGCCGCGCCGCAGGCCTTCGCCAGCTCGCGTACACGCAAAATGTAGCTCTGGCGTTCGGTGACGGAAATCACGCCGCGGGCGTCGAGCAGGTTGAACATGTGGCTCGCCTTGATGGCTTGGTCATAGGCCGGCAGGGCCATGAGGTGGCGCTGGTCGTTCGCGCCGGGCTTCGGCTCGCCATCCGCCAGATATTTCCGGCAGGCGGCCTCGGCGTCGCGGAAATGGCGGAAGAGCATCTCCGTGTCGGCATATTCGAAATTGTGCCGGGAGAATTCCTGCTCGGCCTGCTTGAAGATCTCCCCGTAGGTAACCTTCTGGTCCCCTTCGAGGCCGTTGAAGTTGAGGTCGTAGATCGATTCCACGCCCTGCAGATACATGGCAAGGCGTTCGAGACCGTAGGTGAGCTCGCCCGCCACAGGTGCAACCTCGAAGCCCGCCACCTGCTGGAAGTAGGTGAACTGCGACACTTCCATGCCGTCGCACCAGCATTCCCAGCCCAGTCCCCAGGCACCGAGGGTCGGGCTTTCCCAGTCGTCCTCCACGAAACGGATATCGTGCACGGAGGTGTCGATGCCGATGGCTTCCAGGGACTTCACGTAGAGGTCCTGAATGTTCGGCGGGTTCGGCTTCAGGATGACCTGGAACTGGTAGTAATGCTGGAGCCGGTTCGGGTTCTCGCCGTAGCGCCCGTCCTTCGGGCGACGGGAAGGCTGGACATAGGCCGCGCGCCAGGGCTTCGGGCCCAGGGCCCGCAAGGTGGTGGCCGGATGGAAGGTGCCCGCGCCCATTTCCATGTCGTAGGGCTGAAGAATGACGCAGCCCTGCTCGGCCCAATAGCGCTGGAGGGTGAGGATCAGGCCCTGGAAGGAGCGCGCGGGATTCATATGCGCGGGTTCGCTCGTCATGTCGGCGTCCGATGATTGAAGATTTCAGCCGAACCCTTGGGATGAGGGAGGGCTCAAGTCAAGCGTTGGAGGCGGGAGAGCGTCATCCCGGGGCCGCGAAGCAAAACCCAGGATCGCTGGCAGGATGGGATGCTTTCATCATCATGCGATCCCGGATCGCCTACGGCGTCCGGAATGCCAGCCGAAAGCAATTAGAGCCCCAGCCGCGCCCAGGCTGCCCTCTCCTCCACCACGCCCAGCATTTCCGCAGGATCGAGCAGGCTGGTCTGGCCGAAGGCACGACGGCCGAGGAGGCGGCCGAGGAGCGGCGGGCGCGCTGGCTCGATCAGGCGCAACTGCACCCTCTCGCCGAAACGATCGCGCATGGTGGTGCGGATGTCGCCCAGGCCGTCGACGAGGCCCAGGCTCACCGCCTGATCCCCAACCCAGAAAGCTCCCGAGAAAAGGTCGCTGTCGGTTTCATCGAGCTTTCGCCCCCGGCGCGTGCGGACGAGGCCGACGAAGACGTCGTGAATGTGACGCTGGAGATTCTTGAGCCGCTCCACATCCTGCGGATCCTCCGGCTGGAAGGGATCGAGCATCGCCTTCTTCTCGCCCGCCGTATGCACGCGCCGCTCGATGCCGAAGCGCTCGATCAGGCGGTCGAAGCCGAAACCGGCGGAGACGACGCCGATGGACCCGACGATGGAGGAAGGATCAGCATAGATCTCGTCCGCGGCGCAGGCGATCATGTAACCGCCGGACGCGGCCGCATCCTCCACAAAGGCGAAGACCGGCAGCTTCTTCTCCTCCGCAAGGGCGCGGATGCGCTTGAAGATGAGATGCGATTGCGCTGGCGATCCGCCAGGCGAATTGACGACGACAGCGACGGCCCTCGCGCCCGAAAGAGAAAAGGCCCGCTCCAGCACGGGCGCGACGCTTGAAATCGCAAGCCCCGGCCGCAATGGCATCATCGCGCCGATCACGCCCGACAGGCGCACCACGGAAACGACGGGATGGCGGACCCTGAAACGGGCGGGAACGAGAAATTGCAGGCGCTCGGGGAGCTTCGAAATGAATGAATCCTGAGTCATGACTTCCATGTAATGCGCCTCGCGCAATGCGCCAGACGGCGCCGCTTCCCGAAGATGAACATTCCTTTAGGGAAGCGGTCGGTCTTCGTTCAGTTAGGGTCGCTTAAACATTGGGCCTTAGAACGGCCCTGTCGATACTCTGTAGCGGGCCGCAGACTAGCCCGAAGTGAGGAGATTCATATGCGCAAATTTCTTTTCGGCCTTTTTGGCGTGGTTGCCCTCGGGTTCGGCGCATTCGCCGCTCAGCCCGCCTCGGCGCAGCCCTATTATCCCGGTTATCATGAGCGGCCCGGCTACCGGCCCATCGAATATCGCGGCCCCTATCGCGGCCCGCGCTATCATGGCTACCGTCCCCATGGCTACCGCCCGGCCTATGTCGCCCCGCGCTGCTTCGTCCGTCCGCAGCGCGTCTGGAACGGCTATCGCTGGGTCCAGCGTCCTGTGCGCATCTGCCGCTAAGGCGGTTCGAAGGATAGCGGAATCGGGCGCCCTCGGGCGCCCTTTTTCATAGGAGAAGGGCATCGCCGCGATGCAACGCCTCCGAGAGCGGCGTGAAACGCCCTTCGGAATCGTTGAGAATCAGCGGCGGAGCGATGCCGAGCGGCGCGCGGCTCCCCTTTACCCCCGTCAGCAGAAAGCGGATTGCCGGCTGGTCGTCGGCGGGGTGGATGAAGCGGACTTCAAGGCCGCCGAGCCTTTTTCCCACGGCGTTCAGGCAATCGGCCAGCCGGTCGGCCCGGTGAATGAGAACGAACCGGCCCTTGGGCTTGAGAAGGCCGATGCAGGCCGAGAGCCAGGCCTCGAGCCCGCCGACCGGCAGGGCATGGGCGGCCGCCCTCCCCCGGTCGGGCGAGATGCGGACCTGACCCTCTTCCAGAAACGGCGGATTGGTCAGGACGAGGTCGGCCCTGTCGGCCTCGAGACCCGCCGCGTGGCGCGAGGACCTGTCGAGCAGATCCGCGACCGCCACGTGCCCCTCGACCCCGTTCTCCGCGCAATTTCGGCGGCAGAGGGCGGCGAGAGCCTCATCACGCTCGACGAAAACGAAGCGGGCTCCCTTCTCCCGCGCCGCCACCATGAGGCCGACGGCGCCCGTCGATGCGCCCACATCCATCACGAGATCGCCGGACCTGACGGGCGCTGCGGCCGCCAAGAGCACAGCATCCGTCCCGGCCCGATGGCCCTTCCTGGGCTGGATCAGGGGCACGCGTCCGCCAAGCAGCGAATCGGTCGTCGTCTCAAGCATGGCGCAGCTCGGCATCGAGCCCGGCCTCGCGAATGAGGCGGCGAGCCTGGGCTTCATGATCCTGTGGAACCAGGATTCGGCGCGGAAATGCGCCGATCATGCCTTCCAGCGCGCTCATATGCAGGTCCGCTACGAGAACAGGGATATTGGCGTTTTCCAACAAGGACTGTAGGAAGCCGATCAGAACGAGATCGCTGGTTCTGACGATTTCGACCATCGGCGCCGGGCTCCTCCTGCGGCAAGCTCTTGCATTGCAGCATGAGGATCGTCATGCCACGGTGTCTTGATATTCCTACCGGCCTCTCGCGCCGGCAACCCGGGTTTGAGGCGTGGGCGTCGTCGTTCCATTCGAAGACAAGCATCCCGAAAAGAATGCAGGCATCGAGAAGCTCGTCTCCCTTGTGACTGCGGACATGGAACGGGTCAATGCGATGATCCTGTCGCGGACCGGATCCGAAGTCACCATGATTCCGGAGGTGGCGAACCATCTCATCTCCTCCGGCGGCAAGCGCCTGCGGCCCATGCTGACCCTCGCGACGGCCGGACTGTCCGGCTACGAGGGCGACGGCCATGTGAAACTCGCGGCAAGCGTCGAGTTCATGCACACCGCCACCCTTCTCCACGACGACGTGGTGGACGAGAGCGACATGCGCCGCGGCAAGATCGCCGCCCGCATCAAGTGGGGCAACGAGGCCAGCGTGCTGGTGGGCGATTTTCTGCTCGGCCAGGCTTTCCGCATGATGGTGGAAGTGGGGTCCTTACGCGCCCTCGACATCCTCTCCGCCGCCGCGACCGTGATCGCGGAGGGCGAGGTGATGCAGCTCGCCGCCGCCAAGAACACCGAGACCACCGAGGACGAATATCTCGCCGTGATCCGCGGCAAGACGGCGGAGCTGTTCGCCGCCGCCTGCGAGGTCGGCCCGGTCATCGCCAACCGCCCCAAGGCGGAGCAGACCGCGTGCCGCTCCTACGGCATGAATCTCGGCATAGCCTTCCAGCTCGTGGACGATGCCCTCGATTACGGCGGCAAGGCAGCGACGCTCGGCAAGAATGTCGGCGACGATTTCCGCGAGGGCAAGATCACCCTTCCCGTGGTCCTCTCCTTCCGCCGGGGGACGGACGAGGAGCGCGCCTTCTGGAAGCGGGTTCTCGAACAGGGCGAGATCGAGAATTCGGATCTCGAACAGGCCATCGCCATCATGCGCCGCCACCGGGCGCTCGAGGATACCGTCGAGCGCGCGCGCCATTACGGCGCCATGGCGCGGGACGCCCTCGCCCTCTTTCCGAACGGCCCGATGAAGCAGGCTCTGCTCGATACGGTCGATTTCTGCATCGCCCGGGCGCACTGACCGCGCCCGGCTCCACTAGGAAGAGAATCGTTCTCCAATCCGAACGGCGGGTTGATCCATCTCGCCGTTTTTACGGCGAGATCTGCTTGATAACAGCTCTTGCTTGCACCGCTCCGCCCCTTCCGGAAGCGAATTTTCTCGCGAGAATGGCCTGCTGGGAACTTTCCCTCTCTTCGGATTCGTTCTTTTAAAAGAACATTTTGATTGACAGGGAAGAAAGCGGGTGCCAATTTGCTCCTGCTTCCGGACGACCTCGGTCATGCGGAAGCCGCGGTGATTTGAGACGAGCAGCTTGCGCCGCGTCAAAAAACGCTAAAGCGCCACGGAGCGTACTTTCCGCCTCGTGGTTCACAGGATCGATGTGCCATGACGCGCCTTTTCCCAATGCCGACACGAATGACGAGCTTACCCCTCGCCCCGGCCCATGGGTGTTGTCGCCTCACGGCATAATCCTCACTTCAACAATCCAGAACCGCACGCCCGGCTTCGCTTGAGCCGGCAGACGAACTTTGCCTGAAAGGTCCTATCCATGTTCGATTTCACCCGTCGCACCCTGCTGTCCGCCTCTTTCGCCCTCGGCGCGGTTATCGCCACCGCGCTTCCGGCCGCCGCCGAATCGACCATTAAGGTCGGCGTCATGTCGGGCGCGGAGGAGGAAGTGGCGCAGGTCGTCAAGAAGGTCGCGGCGACCAAGGGGCTGAACGTGCAGCTCGTCCCCTTCTCCGATTACGCCCTGGTCAACGAGGCCCTCGCCCGCGGCGATCTCGACGCCAACGCCTTCCAGCACAAGCCCTATCTGGACGCGCAGATCGCGGCGCGCGGCTACAAGATCGTGCCCGTGGGCTTCACCTTCGTGCAGCCGATCGGGCTCTACTCGAAGAAGGTCAAGGCGATAGCCGATCTGCCCAAGGGCGCGAAGATCGGCCTTCCGAACGATCCGAGCAATGGCGGCCGAGCCCTCAACCTTCTCGCCGCGCAGGGCTTGATCAAGCTGAAGGACGGCAAGGGCCTGTCACCGAGCCTTCTCGATATCGCCGAGAACCCGAAGGACCTCAAGTTCTCCGAACTCGACGCGGCGCAGCTGCCCCGCGCCCTGCCCGATCTCGATGCGGCGGTGATCAACACCGACCACGCGATCAATGCCGGCCTCGACATCCGCAAGGACACGATCGCCGTCGAGAAGCGCGAGGGCAATCCTTACGCGAACTTCATCGCCGCTCGCCAGGGTGAGGAGAACCGTCCCGAGATCAAGACCTTCGTGCAATCCTACCAGTCCCCGGAAGTCGCTTCCTTCCTGGACACCCGTTTCAAGGGCGCCATCATCCCGGCGTGGTAAGAATGCGCCTCTTCTCTTCCCCTCCCCCTTGCGGGGAGGGGAAGGGGTGGTGGTTGTAAAGTCGGAGCGCGGAGGTGGAGAGATGCGAAGGCTCAAGTCCGCTACAGCTCTCCCTCCACCCCACTCACCCGGTCGTTCCACCCCACCCTTCATCCCTCCCCGCAGGGGTGAGGGAAAATCGAGCCCCTACCTCAAGCTCGTCGCCTGCACCCACCATTCCGGCCGTTGATGCCGGATCTTCTTCGCAGCCTCGGCGGCAGCCATGCAATCGTCATACAACCCGAACACCGTCGCGCCGGAGCCCGACATGCGCGCAAGGCGGCAGCTTTCGGTTTCGGATAAGAGCGTCAGCGCTTCGCCGACCAGCGGCTGAAGTTTTCGCGCCGGCGGTTCCAGATCGTTGCGGGCCGCCTTCAGGCGATCCATTAGGACCTCAGCCGAAGCCTGTTCCACATCCGGGTGTTTCGCCCCATCGAGGCTTTGCCCCGGCTGCAATCCCAGCGCCTTGAACACAGCAGGCGTCTCGACCGGGACACGCGGATTGACAAGCACGGCGAAAAGGCGCGGCAGACGCAGCGCAGGCCCCACAGCCTCTCCAACCCCTCGCATCATGCGCGCCCGCGGCTCCAGGCAGACGGGCACATCGGCTCCCGTCAGGCGGGCGGCCTCCCGTATGGCGGGGTGGAACAGGGGCAGGTCGTTCAGTCGCGCGAGAAGACGAAGGGCGGCGGCCGCATCGGAGGATCCGCCGCCAATTCCTGCGGCAACCGGCAGGCGCTTCGTCAGGTGGAAGGTCCCGAGGCACAGGCCCGCGACACGGTCGGCGAGCAGGCGTGATGCTTTCAGGACGAGATTATCCGCATCCGAGCCGGCAAGAGCCGCCGTCGGGCCGCTCACTTCGAGCCGGAGCGCCTCGCCCGGCTCCAGCCGCAGATCGTCGCCGGTGCCCGCGAAGACGACGAGGCTTTCCAGATCATGATAGCTGTCCGCCCGCTTTCCGAGGACGTGAAGCGTCAGGTTGATCTTGGCGGGGGCGCGGGTTGCGAGGGTGCGAGCCATGGGGATTCCATGCCCGAGAGACGCGCGGATGGGAAGAGGATCACCTCCTGTCATTCCGGGGGCCGCGCCAGAAGCGCGTCCCGGAATGAAGGTGGAGAGGTTGCCGTTCAATAAAATGGCCGGGACAAGCCCGGCCATGACGACTGAAGAGGCCTACCCCCCGCTCTGGTTCGACGGGGCCGGCACCACCGGCGCGCCTTCCACGGCGGGCTTGGAATCGTCGAGACCGTTGTCGATCTTCTGGAGAATCTTCACCAGATCCTCGTGCTCGGGGTTCGAGTCCTTGGCGTGGTTCCACTGGAACTTCGCCTCCAGCCTGCGGCCGGTCTTCCAATAAGCGTCGCCCAGATGGTCGTTGATCACCGGATCGCCGGCTTTCAGCTCGACCGCCTTTTCGAGTTCCCGCACCGCGTCGTCGTAGCGGCCCATGCGGTAATAGGCCCAGCCGAGCGAGTCGATGATCATGCCGTCGCGGGGGGCGAGTTCGACGGCCCGGGTCAACATCTTGAAGGCCTCATCGATATTCTCGTTCCGATCGACCCAGGAATAGGCGAGGTAGTTGAGCACTTGCGCCTTGCCTTGCGGCAGGGTGTCGGGGACGAGTTCCATTGCCTTCTTCAGGTCGGCCTCCGCCAGATCCCATTGCTTGGCGCGCTCGTGGGACGTGCCGCGATAGAAAAACAGGATCCAGTGGCTGCGCTCGGGCGAGCCGACGAGCTTGATGGCCTTGTCATAAGTTTCGGCGGCGGCCGCGAACTGCTTGCGGGAGCGCTGTACATTGCCCAGCGCCATCACGACCTCGACATCGTCCGGATGCGCCTTCATGAGCGTCTGGAGATGGCTTTCCGCCTCGGCGCTGCGGCCGAGAAGCTCGTAGTTCTGGCCGATGGCGATATCGGCGCTGGTGCGGACCGGCGCATCCTTGGGCACGCGGACGAAAACCTCGTTCGCCCGGTCGTACTGCTTCAGGCGCTCGTAGACATCACCAAGTGTGACCAGGGCGAGCGCATGGTTCGGATCGAGATCGAGCCCGAGGCGCAGATAGATGATCGCCGTCAGCTCGTCGCCCTGACTGTTGCCTACCACACCGAGGCCATAGAGCAGCTCCGCCGCCCCTGCCTGGGCGGTCGTGACGAGCGGCGCGAGGGGCTTGCCCTCCTTCAGCGCCGCCATGGCCGCGCGGACGGCGGGATGGCGCGGCACCGTCTCGTCGAAGGACTTGTAGAGGGCCAGCGCCTCGTCGCGGCGTCCGCGCTTCGCCAGGAAGCGGGCATAGGCGTCGACCACCTGCAGGGTATTGCGTTCGCTCTCATAGGCCGCCTTGAAGCGCTTCTCCGCCTCGGCCGGATTGTTGGTGACATCGGCGATCAGGGCGGCGTGATATTCCCGGAATTGGTTGAAGGCGCGCTCGCTCTTGAGGCGGTCGACCGTCGACAGAGCCTGCTTGCCGTCCTTGGCCCCCGCATAGGCCCAGGCGGTGAGAAGCGTTGCGGTCAAGTCCGCCTTCCGCCCCCGGCCGTTCAGCTTGGCACGGGTGTCGGCATATTTCTTGGCCTTCAGCGACTGAACGGCCAAAGCGAACTGAGCGAGGTTGTTCGACGGATCGCGGGAGGCAAGACGCTCCGCCGCGCGGAAGGCCTCAGGCATGGAGCCGTTGGCCAGGAAGGCCACGAAAGCACGCTCCAGAAGCTCCTGATTGCGCGGGTCTTCCTGGATCGCCTGCTTGAAAAAGGTCGTCGCCGCCGCCGTATCCCGAGCCGAGCCCGCCACATAGGCCGCTAGGAAGTTGCCCTCCAGGCTCGCCGCCGGCCTCAGGATCTCGTTCTGATCGGTATTGGCCGCCCAAACAGGCGTCGCCAGAAGACCGGCAATCGAAAACACAAGCGCGGGCAGGCCTTTACGGGCCGAGAACAAATTAAAGGTTGGCACTCAGTGCTGCTCCAGTCATCGCGCATCCGGGGGAGAAGATCCCCTGGACAGATGTGCGTCAAATCAGGCCGGAGAATGGCGTCTCACTGTCGCGGCGGCAAGGGGAACATTGCCGCTGGTCGAGTTCTCATGAAGAAAGAGGCTGTCATTCCGGGCTCCGCTCACGCGGACCCGGAATGACAGGGAGAGTTCCAGCCTCACATATTGACGTAGTTCGGCCCGCCCGGCCCCTCCGGCGTGACCCAGTTGATGTTCTGGTTCGGGTCCTTGATATCGCAGGTCTTGCAGTGGACGCAGTTCTGCGCGTTGATCTGGTAGCGCAGGCCGCTCTCGTCCTCGACCCATTCATAGACGCCGGCCGGACAGTAAAGCCGCGATGGCCCCCCATAGACGTCGTGCTCGGACCGCTTCTGCAGCTCCATGTCCCTGATCTGGAGATGGGGCGGCTGGTCCTCCTCGTGGTTGGTGTTCGACAGAAACACCGAGGACAGCTTGTCGAAGGTCAACACGCCGTCGGGCTTGCCGTATTGGATCGGCGTCACCGCCGCGAGCGGCTTCAAGCTTTCATGGTCGGGCTTGCCGTGCTTCATGGTGCCGAACGGCGACCAGCCGGTAAGCTGGTTCAGCCACATGTCGAGCCCGCCCAAGGCCACGCCGATGGCGGTGCCGTATTTCGACCAGAGCGGCTTGACGTTGCGCACGCGCTTGAGATCGGAGCCGATGGGAGAGGAGCGCCAGGCCTCCTCGTAAGCGGCGACCTCGTCATGGGCGCGGCCCGCCTGCAGCGCCGCAAAGACGTGATCGGCGCAGAGCATGCCGGACAGGATCGCGTTGTGGCTGCCCTTGATGCGCGGCACGTTCACGAAGCCGGCCGAGTCGCCGACGAGGCAGCCGCCCGGGAAGGACAGGCGCGGCACCGATTGCCAGCCGCCCTCCATGATGGCGCGGGCCCCATAGCCGATGCGCTTTCCGCCCTCGAACACGTCGCGGATCATCGGATGGGTCTTGAAGCGCTGGAATTCGTCGAAAGGCGACAGGGTCGGGTTCTTGTAGTTGAGATGCACCACGAAGCCGACCGAGACGAGGTTGTCGTCGAAATGGTAGAGCCAGGAACCGCCGCCGGTGTCGTTCTCCAGCGGCCAGCCCATGGAATGGCGCACGAGGCCGGGCCGGTGCTTCTCCGGCCTGACCTGCCAGAGCTCCTTGATGCCGATGCCGTATTTCTGGTGGTCGCGGCCTTTGTTGAGCCCGAAGCGGTCGACCATCTGCTTGGTGAGCGAGCCGCGCGCGCCCTCGCCGAAGATGGTGTACTTGGCGCGCAGCTCCATGCCGCGGGTGAAATTGGCGTTGGGCTCGCCGTTGCGGCCGATGCCCATGTCGCCGGTGGCGATGCCCACCACCTTGCCATCCTCCACCAGCACCTCGGACGCCGGGAAACCGGGATAGATCTCGACGCCAAGTTCCTCCGCCTTGCGCCCGAGCCAGCGGGCGACGTTGCCGAGCGAGCCGACGAAATTGCCGTGATTGTCCATCAGTTTCGGCATGAGCGCGTTCGGCAGCCGCATGCCGCCGGCCGGGCCGAGATAGAGGAACTCGTCCGCGGTGACCTGCGTCGTGAGTGGCCGGTCGGAATCGTCGCGCCAGCCGGGCAGCAGCCGGTCGAGGCCGCTGGGATCGATCACCGCCCCGGAGAGGATATGCGCGCCGACCTCGGAGCCCTTCTCGACCACGACCACGGAGATGTCCGTGCCCGCCTCGACAGTCTGCTGTTTCAGGCGGATGGCGGTCGCCAGACCGGCCGGACCCGCGCCCACGACGACGACGTCGAACTCCATCGATTCACGGGCGGGCAGATCGGCCATGGATTCCTCCTGATACGCGGTCACGCTTCGTGGCAGACCGTTTACATATGAACAAAGCGTCTCATGTTCTCAAGCTTTTCGGCGGAAAACTTGGAACAGTTCCATTCGAAGGAAAAGCACGGCAGGGCAAGAGCCTTGTCGAGTTGTCCACGCTACGCAGGACATTTGGCAGGCTCCCCTTGGGGACCGCATGATCCTTTCGGCGAACCGGTTTCCACTTTGCCGGATCATGCTCTAAATACGCTTCATGCAGGATCACCCTCCCGACCGCGACGCCCTTCACGCACTCCTCGACTTCCACGTCGAGGCGGGGGTGGATCTTGCGCTCGACGAGACGCCCCACAACCGCTTCGCGGAGGCACCGCCTCCCGCACTCGAGCGGCGAGCCGAGCCGCAGCAGGAAACATTGCGTTCCGCGCCCGCGCCTTCTTCCCCTCCGCGCGCCCTGCCGATGGTCGCTGCCGGCGCGCCGGAGGATGCAGCCCTGCTTGCCCGCGAGCAGGCAAAACACGCGCAATCCCTGGAGGAGTTGGAGGCGATCCTGCGCCAATTCGATGGCTGCGCCTTGAAATTCAGCGCCAAGAACCTCGCCTTCTCCGACGGCAATCCACAAGGCCGCGTGATGCTGGTGGGCGAGGCCCCTGGCGCGGACGAGGACCGGATCGGCAAGCCGTTCATGGGCCGCTCGGGCCAGCTGCTCGACCGGATGCTCGCGGCCATCGGCCTCGACCGGACCCATGTCTACGTGGCCAACATCGTGCCATGGCGTCCGCCCGGCAACCGCACGCCGACGCCGCAGGAGGTGGCGATCTGCAAGCCGTTCATTGCGCGCCAGATCGAACTGGCGAGTCCGGAATTCCTGCTCTGTCTCGGCGGCCCCGCCGCCCAGAACCTTCTCGACATCAAGGATGGGATCCTGCGTACCCGCGGACGCTGGTTCACCTACAAGACCGGGGACGGACGTGACATCAGGACGCTTCCGACCCTGCATCCGGCCTATCTGCTGCGCCAACCCCTGCAGAAGCGCCTGGGATGGCGGGATTTTTCGGCCTTGCGCCGGGCTCTCGACGGAAAAGAATGAACGGCCCTTTCCGTTCTCGCTGGAACCTGTCTATACGCTCCAGCTTTAAGGCTCTGCGGGGCGTCATGTTGCCTCTGTAAGGTGGACCATGCGCTGGGAAGATTTCCGAACCTCATCCAATGTCGAAGATCGCCGGGGCATCCCGGGAGGCGCGGGCGGCCTCGGCATCGGAACCGTCATCGTGCTCGGCCTCATCGGCTGGGCCTTCGGCATCGATCCGCGCCTGCTCATCGGCGGCGCTGAGATGATCGCCAACAAGGGCGGCTATGAACAGCAGCAGCAGGGCAAGCAGGGCGCGCCCCAGGACGAGATGGGCCGCTTCGCAGCCGCGATCCTCGGCAATACCGAGGATGTGTGGAAGGTCGTGCTGCCCCAGCAGGTCAACAAGCAGTACCAGCCGCCCAAGCTCGTGCTCTTCTCGGGCGCGACCCGCTCGGGCTGCGGCGCCGCGCAATCGGCCATGGGGCCGTTCTATTGCCCGCTCGACCAGACCGTCTATCTCGACCTCTCCTTCTTCCAGGAAATGCAGCGCCGCTTCCGCGCCGGAGGCGATTTCGCCTATGCCTACGTGATCGCGCACGAGGTCGGCCACCATGTGGAAAACCAGCTCGGCATCCTGCCGCGCGTCCAGGCGCGCCAGCAGGAGGTCGGAGGGACCGAGCGCAATCAGCTTTCCGTCCGCGTCGAGTTGATGGCCGATTGCCTCGCCGGGGTCTGGGCGCATCATTCCCAGCAGCGCTGGCAATCGCTCGAGCAGGGCGATATCGAAGAGGCTATCGCAGCGGCGGAGGCCATCGGCGACGACCGCCTGCAGAAGCAATCCCAGGGCCAGGTGGTACCCGATTCCTTCACCCACGGCTCCTCGGCCCAGCGCGTGCGCTGGCTGACGACGGGATTGAAGACCGGACAGATCCAGGCCTGCGACACGTTCCGGGCGAGCCGGCTGTAAGGATTCAAAGAGCCGGCGTGCCGTCATTCCGGGGCCGCGCAGCGGAGCCCGGAACCCATATCCGCTGAGGGTTCAGGATTAGGCACAGCGGTTGGCCTTGTGATTCTTTCGGTGCGTTGTGTTTATGGGTTCCGGGTTCCGCTGAGGCGGCCCCGGAGTGACGAAGATTGTGCTTTGGCTGGAACCGGTCGCAAGGCAGCGCTACATCAGGACCCGCCCCAACCAGAGCCCTCCCATGCCCGCTATCGACGAATCCTATCCCTTCATCCCGCTCACGATCGCCATCCTCACCGTGTCGGACACGCGTGCGCTGGAGGACGACAAGTCGGGCAGCACCTTGGTCGAGCGCCTGACGAAGGCCGGCCACACGCTCGGCGACCGGGCCATCGTGCCGGACGACGTGGAGGCGATCCGGGGCAAGGTGAAGGGCTGGATCGCCGATCCCGCCATCGATGTCGTCATCACCACCGGCGGCACCGGATTTACCGGCCGCGACGTGACGCCGGAGGCGATCGAGCCTTTGTTCGAGAAGCGCATGGACGGCTTTTCCGCCGTCTTCCACCGCATTTCCTACGACAAGATCGGCACCGCGACGATCCAGTCGCGCGCCACGGCGGGAGTTGCGGGCGCAACCTTCATCTTCGTGCTGCCGGGGTCTCCCGGCGCCTGCAAGGATGCCTGGGACGGCGTGCTGTCGACGCAGCTCGATTACCGTTACCGGCCCTGCAATTTCGTCGAGATCATGCCCCGCCTCGACGAGCATCTGAAACGCGACAAGCTGAAGTCCTGAGAACTCTTTTAAGTTTTAGTCTGCCGCATTTTCTCACGCAAAACCGGTATCCACTTTTGCGGAAAATGCTCTAGCGCATCGTTGTATGCGGAAAAGTGGACCCGGTTTTCCGCATACAACGATGCGCCGCTTAAGGAAATGAGCATCGGATTGATCCCAAAAGTGGACTCCACTTTTGGGTCCGATGCTCTAGCCGAAGATCGGATCGCGCCCGATGGTGGCGGCAAGCCGTACCGGCGCGCGCACCCTGCCATTCTCCATAAGGACACGGCGGTGAACCAAGTCGCCCGCGCGGACGCCCCTCCGGTTCAGGATGGCGCGCAATCCGTCGGCGCCAGCGCGCAGCAATCCTTCCCGTTGGCGCCGCAGGCGGCCCGACCCACCCTCGGGAGCGCCCAAGGCCACGAACCGTTCGAGCACGCGGATCCAGCCCTCCTGCGGAATGTCGCCGTCATCGAGGCACAAAAGCCAGTCGTGCCGCGCTGCCCGCGCACCTTCCTTCCAAGGCTCCTCCCCCGTCACGACCAAAACCGCGCCGGCCGCATCGGCCACTTTGTCGACATTCTCATCCTGGGTCTCAGCCAGAATGACGGCGTCGCCCACGAGCCCCGCGGCCACGGCGGGAACGAGCGCGCTTAAAGTAACGGCCAGGGCCTCGGGCCCGTGTTCGACGCGGATGAGAGCGGTGATCATGTGCAGAGCATAACCCTTTCGAAGGCTCGCGTCGCCACGAAGAAGACTTGATTTCGTTCCATTTTTGTTCTCTGTTCTCGTAACGTTCTCATTTCATCGGATTCGTTTCGAGGCCGCCATGACCATCCGTTTCAAGGAAACCGCCCGCGATTCCGTCCGCTTACGGCCCGTCAGCCGCTCGCCGATCGAGGCGGCCGAGGCCGCGCGCCGCCGGATGGACGATCCCGCCTATCGGGTGGAAACGGACCGCCGCCGCGGCCGGGGCGCGGTATCGAACCCGACGGGGCGCTACGAGCCCGCGAAGCGTGAGGGCTTCGACGACGGCTGGGATTTCGAAGAGGAGCTTCCTCCGCTTCCGACGGAAGTCATCATCGAGAAGCCGCGCACGATCATCACCCGCAACGATTCGCCCGATATCGGCTACGACCGCTCGATCAATCCCTACCGGGGCTGCGAGCACGGCTGCTCCTATTGCTTCGCGCGCCCGACCCATGCCTATCAGGGCCTGTCCTCGGGGCTCGATTTCGAGACCAAGATCTTCGCCAAGCCGAGCGCGCCGGACCTTCTGGAAAAGGAGCTGCGCGCCACGAACTACGAGCCGAAGGTGATCGCGCTCGGCTCCAACACCGATCCCTACCAGCCGGTGGAGCGGCGCTTCCGCATCACGCGCGGCATCCTCGAGACCCTGAACCGGGCGAATCATCCGGTCGGGATCGTGACGAAATCGGCACTTGTGACCCGCGATATCGACGTCCTAAGCCAGATGGCAGACCGGCAGCTCGCCAAGGTCGCGATCTCCATCACTACCCTCGACCCCAAGCTCGCCCGCAGGATGGAGCCCCGCGCCGCCTCGCCCGCCAAGCGTCTGGAAACGGTGCGCAAGCTCTCCGAGGCGGGAATTCCCGTCACGGTGCTGGTGGCTCCCATTATCCCAGCCATCAACGACCATGAGATCGAGGCGATCCTGAAAGCCGCCCATGCAGCCGGGGCGCGCGAGGCCGGTTACGTTCTGCTGCGCCTGCCGCACGATCTGAAGGACCTGATGCGCGACTGGCTCGCCGAGCACTACCCGGACAAGCTCAATCACGTGTTCTCGCTGCTCCAGGAAGCGCGCGGCGGCAAGGATTACGATGCGCAATGGGGCGCTCGGCAAACGGGCATCGGCCCCTTCGCCTGGATGATCGGCCGCCGATTCGAAACCGCCGCCGAGCGCCTTGGCCTCAACAAGCGTTCGCTCAAGCTGCGCACGGACCTGTTCACGCCGCCGGTGAAGGAAACGGGGCAACTGTCGCTGTTTTGACAAAGGCTTCATAACCCTTCCTCTTCACCCTCCCTCATCATCCCGGACGCCATCTTTCCTCTCTTCTCTCTCCCACCGGGAGAGGTGGAAGCGCGGATCGGTCGCCGTATCCTCAAACCTCATCCTGAGGAGCAGCCGTTAGGCTGCGTCTCGAAGGAGGATCCAGCACGCACGGGAGACGCCTCGTCCTTCGAGACGGTCACTGCGTGACCTCCTCAGGATGAGGCTGCGAGGTGCGTTCCCCTTGTCATTCCCGGCTGGAGCGCAGCGGAGGGAAAGAGAATCCATCAGTGCCAGACTGGAAGCTGGATCCCCTTCCCTCGCCTTCGGCTCGCCGGGGATAACACGCGGTGGTCATGGGCGCGACGTTGCCGGGGCTGGAAAAGGAACGGCATTGCCGCTTCTATGCCGTTCATGACCGCACCGATTCGCATCACGGCAGGCCTCGGCCTCAAGCGCGAGCGCGCCCTGAGCCGCGCGGGCTATCGGTGCATTGCCGGGCTCGACGAAGTCGGGCGCGGGCCACTGGCCGGGCCGGTCGTCTCGGCGGCTGTGGTGCTGAACCTGAAGAACGTGCCTGACGGGCTCGCCGATTCGAAGGTGCTCACCGCGCAGAAGCGCGAAGCCCTGTTCGCCCAGATCCTCGCCACGGCGCATGTGGGCATCGCCTCGATTTCCCACGTGGAGATCGACACCATCAATATTCGCCAGGCCTCGCTGCTCGCCATGTGCCGGGCGCTCGCGGCGCTTCCCTGCAAACCGGATATGGCGCTGGTCGACGGCAACGATCCGCCGGACCTGCCCTGCACAGTGGAAACGGTCATCCAGGGCGATTCGAGCATCGCCTCCATTGCCGCCGCCTCCATCGTCGCGAAGGTGGTGCGCGACCGGCTGATGGCGCGGCTCGGTGCCATCTACCCCGCTTATGGATTCGCGACCAATGCGGGCTACAGCACGAAGACACATCTTTCCGTGCTGGCGAGCGACGGTCCCTGCCCCTTCCATCGCTTAAGTTTTTCCCCCTTGCGCCAAGGGTTACTGGACCTGTAACCGAACTTAATGCTCGTTAACTAGAAAAATCCAACAATATCAATGGGTAGGCAGAATTTGCCGATCCAAAATAAGACGTATTTTTTCTTGGCTGGAAACTTCGTCTTTACCCTAACGGGTCATGATCCGGACTGTCAGTTGCGTAAACGGTGATCACCCATGGGTACCTCGCGTACCGGGGCCGCCGGCGCCGCCACCCGGATTGATGTCTCGCGTACCGGGCGGGCTGCGTCGGCGCCTCGGACGGGGCGCAAAGCGCCCCTTTCCGTCCTGCCGTCTTCCCTTCCTCTCAACGAGATCCTTCTCGGCGATTGCATCGCCAATCTCGCAAAGCTTCCGCCCGAGAGCGTCGATGTCGTTTTCGCGGATCCGCCGTACAATCTCCAGCTCGAACAGGCGCTGACGCGCCCGGACCAGAGCCTCGTCGACGCGGTCGACGACGACTGGGACAAGTTCTCGAGCTTTGCCGATTACGATGCCTTCACCCGCGCCTGGCTGTCGGGCGTGCGCCGCGTGATGAAGAAGAACGCGACTCTGTGGGTCATCGGCTCCTATCACAACATCTTCCGGGTCGGCGCGGCCCTGCAGGATCTGGATTTCTGGCTCCTCAACGACATCGTGTGGCGCAAGGCCAATCCGATGCCGAATTTCAAGGGGCGCCGCTTCACCAATGCGCACGAGACCATGATCTGGGCCTCGAAAAGCGCTGAGGCGAAGAGCTACACCTTCCATTACGACGCGCTGAAAGCCGGCAATGAAGACGTGCAGATGCGCTCGGACTGGTTCATCCCCCTCTGCACGGGCGAAGAGCGCCTGAAGGGTGAGGATGGCCGCAAGGTTCATCCGACCCAGAAGCCCGAAGCGCTCCTGGCGCGCGTGCTTCTGTCCTCCTCCAATCCCGGCGACGTGGTGCTCGACCCGTTCTTCGGCACCGGCACCACGGGCGCGGTGGCGAAGAAGCTCGGACGCCATTTCATCGGCCTCGAGCGCGACCCGACCTATGCCAAGGCGGCGCGGGCGCGGATCGATGCGGCGGAGACCCTCTCCGACGTCTCGATCGCGGCTCCCCCGGAGAAGCGCGCGGAGGTCCGCGTCCCGTTCCTGTCCCTGATCGAGGGCGGCCATGTGAAGGCCGGCGAAACCCTGGTCGACGAGCGCCGCCGCTTCCAGGCGACTGTGCGCGCCGACGGAACGCTCGCGCTCGGCGCCATCATCGGTTCGATCCACAAGATCGGTGCGCTGACGCAGGGCCTGCCCGCCTGCAACGGCTGGACCTTCTGGTATGTGGAGCGCAACGGAAAGCTCGTCTGCATCGACGAGTTCCGCACCAAGGTGCGGGCGGAATTAGCGGCATAGTAAGAACGGATTAATAGCAAGAAACATCATCCCGGACGCCGTCAGGCGATCCGGGATCGTTGGACGCGATCAGCGCCCGATCCGGCACACGACCCTGGGTTCCGCTGCGCGGCCCGGGACGACGACCTCCCCACGAATGAAGACTGCTCTCATGAAACTGGCGGGCTGCGCCTTCCGGCGGGCTGCGTGATGGTTGGGCTCAAGTTCAACCTGGAACGCCAAGCCCCCTATGCCGACACATCGGAACAGTTTTAACATCGTTTCATGGCTCCTTCTCCTGTCGACCCATCCCGGCACTCCCAGGCGGAACCGTCCTGGGACGACCTCAAGATATTCCTGGCCGTGGTGGTTCATGGATCGCTGAACGGCGCGGGCAAGGCGCTCGGACAGAGCCAGCCCACCGTTGCACGACGGATCAGGGTGCTTGAGGAGACGCTCGGGGTTCCGCTCTTCCAGCGCGGCCCCAACAATCTCGAACTGACGGAAGCAGGCCAGGCGATCTTTGACACCGCCTCCCCCATGGGCGAAGCTGCGGGCGTGGTGTCGCGCACGGCCGCCGCTTACAGGCCCGACCCCGACGCGCCCGTGCGGGTAACAGCGACATCCTCGGTCGCCATGTTCCTGTCGCTGCATTCGGCGGAACTGCACAAGGCTGCCGAGCCCGTGGAAATCGCCTATATCCCCACCCGCCGTAAACTCGATCTCGCCTCGGGCGAAGCCGATATCGGCCTGCGCATGCGCACTCTGCCCGAAGGCACGGACGACCTCGTGGTGCGTAAAGTTGGACAGATCGCCTTCGCTCTCTACGCCACCACAGAGAACCCTGATGCCGTCATCGCGCCGCCGGAGGATCCGACGCTGTCGCGGCAAGCGGCTTACGTCGCCGAATTCGCGCAGGGCCGCACCATTGCGGCGCGCATCGGCGACATGCCGATCCGCTATCAGGCCGCGAAGGCGGGCTTAGGCGCAGCCTTCCTGCCCTGCTGGCTCGGCGATTCCGATCCCGATCTCGTGCAGGTGGTGAAGCCAGAGGGCGATCTAATCGAGGACGTGTTCCTCGTCATGCACCGCCGCAGCCGCAACAGGCCGAACGTGGCGCGGGTCGCGAATGCATTGGCGGCTTTGTTCAAGCGCAGTCAAAAGGCGCTCGTGGGCAATTAGACGCTCGATGAAACCACTACCCTCATCCTGAGGAGCCGCGAAGCGGCGTCTCGAAGGATGATCCAGAGAGCACTGGAGACGCCTCGCCCCTTCGAGACGGTCACTACGTGACCTCCTCAGGGTGAGGCTATGAATGAGCTTAATCGCTCTTCACCGGCTTTCCGCCAGGCGCTTTCTTCGTACCCGGCAGATCCCCCAGCGCATGGGAGAGCACCTTCTTCATCACCCCGGGCAGGGCTTCGTCCTGAAGCGCGCGCCGCGGCGTCCAGCGCATCTCGTCCGGGGACGGGGTTCCCTTCGGGACCTTGGCGAAGAGCACCGTCAGTTCGAGCGGGAAATGGGTGAAGACATGGCGCACCACGCCCGGCAGGCGCTGCCAGCGGGCTTCGATGGGCGCATCGAGAACCGCCTGTGACGGCTGATAGTCGGGCTCCCAGGCGCTGGTCGGCGTCTCGGCCATGCCGCCCAGAAGGCCTTGCGGCGGGCGGGTTCTGAGCAGGATGCTGTCATCGGCCCGCAGGATCACGAAAGCCGCGCCGCGCCGCAGCTGGCCAGCTTCCTTCTTCTGCTTCTTCGGATAGGCCTCCTGCATTCCTTGAGCACGCGCCCAGCACGGCGACATCCAGGGACAGAGAGCGCAGGCCGGGCGCTTCGGGGTACAGATCGTGGCGCCGAGATCCATGACCGCTTGCGCGAAATCGCCGGGCCGATCTGCGGGAACGAGATCCTCCGTCAACGCCCGGATCAGCGGCTTCGCCTTTGGCAAAGCCTCCTCGACCGTGAAGAGGCGGGAGACGACCCGCTCCACATTGCCGTCGACCGCCGCAGCCGCTTCATCGAAGGCGATCGCCGCCACCGCCGCCGCCGTATAGGCGCCGATGCCGGGAAGCTTCAGGAGTTCGGCCTCGGTGGAGGGAAAATGCCCGCCATGCCTCTCGACCACAGCCTTGGCGCAGGCATGGAGGTTGCGGGCGCGGGAATAATAGCCGAGCCCCGCCCAGGCCTGCATCACCGCATCCACGGGCGCCTCGGCGAGGGCGTCCACGGTGGGGAAGCGCTCCAGGAAGCGCAGGTAGAAGGGTTTTACCGCCACGACGGTCGTCTGCTGCAGCATGATTTCCGACAGCCAGACGCGATAAGGGTCCGCGGTCTCGCCTGGCCTCGCGCGCCAAGGCAGATCGCGCCGGTGACGATCGTACCAGGCGAGCAGGTCGGCGGGGTCGGGCTTGGTGACGCGCGAGGCGGGCGTTAACATGTGACGTGGAATAACGATCCTGATGGAATATTCCAACGCGGCTTTTGGATTTAAATCAACATGCGTCAGCCGAGACCACGGCCCCGCCCCCTTGCCGATTTCCTCGATGTCTGCCTAGGTCCGAGCCTTGCAGCGCAAGGGTTTGCCACGTCCGACGTGATCGTTGCCTGGCCGGATATCGTCGGCGAGCGGCTGGCGGGTTTTACCCAGCCGCTTAAGATCGAGTGGAAGCGCAAAGGCCCTCATGCCGATCCGGAAACCAGACCCGACCCGGCGACCCTGGTGGTGCGGGTGGAGAGTGCATTTGCCCTCGAAATGCAGCATCTCGCGCCCGTCGTCATCGACCGGGTCAACACCTATTACGGCTGGCGCTGCATCGGAAAACTGGTCCTGAAACAGGGGCCGGTGCGGCGGGCTGAGAAGAAGCGCCCGGTCGTGCGACCGCTCAGCGATGCGGACCGGGAGCGTGTCGGCGCGGCGATCGGGCCGATAGAGGACGAGACCTTGAAGGCGGCGCTCGACCGGCTGGGCCAGGCCATCGTCGGCTCGAGCGGCGGCGCGCGCACGAAAGCGTGACGGACGGGGCGCTTGCCAGGACAAGCGTCTCATTCTACCGCAGAATGAAACCTCTTAAGGGAGCATTTTTCAGATGATCACCCGGCGTCAAACGCTTCAGCTTCTCGGCACTGCAGCCGCCACCGCCCTCCTCGCATCGAGCCTGCCAGCCTTTGCGCAGAACGTTGCGGTCCAGGATCTGGCGGTTCCCGGCCCCCTCGGCGATGTGACCTTGGGACCGACGGACGCCAAGGTGACGATCATCGAGTACGCCTCCCTCACCTGCTCGCACTGCGCACATTTCCACAAGGAAACCTGGCCCGAGCTGAAGAAGCGCTACATCGATACCGGCAAGGTGCGCTTCACCTTACGTGAATTCCCGCTCGATCCCTTGGCTACGGCCGGTTTCATGCTCGCCCGCTGCGACGGCGACAGCAAATATTACCCGATCACCGACCTGCTCTTCGAACAGCAGAAAAACTGGGCTTTCACCGACAAGCCGCTCGACGCCCTGCGGCAGATCATGCGTCAGGCCGGTTTTTCACAGGAGAAATTCGACGCTTGCTTGCGGGACCAGAAACTTTATGACGCGGTGAACGCGGTGAAGAACCGGGCTATGGATCAGTTCAAAGTGGACTCCACCCCGACCTTCTTCATCAATGGTCAGCGTTACCCGGGAAGCATGTCGATCGATGAGCTTGAGAAGATCATCAAGCCCTTGCTGGGAGCCTAAGCTCTCTCATCCTGCCCTCTCGGGGCGGGACGGAAAGGCGCGTCGATGAAGCTGACGCGCCTTCGCATCGCCGGCTTCAAGACCTTCGTCGAGCCGATGGATTTCCTGATCGAGCCGGGACTCACCGGCGTGGTCGGGCCGAACGGCTGCGGCAAGTCGAATCTCGTCGAGGCCCTGCGCTGGGTCATGGGGGAGAACTCCCACAAGAACATGCGTGCCTCGGGGATGGATGACGTCATCTTCTCCGGTTCCGGCGGCCGCCCGGCCCGCAATTCGGCTGAAGTGATGCTCACCATCGACAACGGCGAGCGCACGGCACCCGCCGCCTTCAACGATGCGGACATGCTGGAAATCTCGCGCAAGATCGAGCGTGAGGAAGGCTCGACCTATCGCATCAACGGCAAGGAAGTCCGCGCCCGCGACGTGCAGATCCTGTTCGCCGATGCCGCGACCGGCGCGCGCTCGCCCGCCCTTGTCCGCCAGGGCCAGATCAGCGAGATCATTTCCGCCAAGCCCCAGGCTCGCCGCCGCATTCTCGAAGACGCCGCCGGCATCGCCGGTCTTCATGCCCGCCGCCACGAGGCGGAGCTGCGGCTGAAGGCGGCCGAGGACAACCTGCTGCGTGTCGAGGACGTGATCCGCGAGCTGGAGACCCAGGTCGACAGCCTCAAGCGCCAGGGCCGCCAAGCCTCCCGCTACAAGAACCTCTCCGCAGAGATTCGCCGTCTCGAAGCCCTCATGTACGCCATCGGCTTCGCCGAGGCGCGCGAGCAGGCAGCCTCCTCCGAGCAGCAGGCGGCGGACGACCTGAAGGCGGTTGCCGACCGCACGGAGGAGCAGACCAAGGCCGCGACCGCCCAGGCCGTCGCAGCTCATGCCATTCCGCCGCTTCGCGAGGCGGAGGCCAGGGCCGCCGCTGCCCTGCAGCGCCTGACCCATGCCCGCAACGAGCTCGAATCGGAGGAGCGCCGCTCCAAGGATCGCGTGACGGAGCTCGAGCGCCACATCGCCGACATCAACCGGGACCTCGCCCGCGAGACGGCGCAGCGCACGGACGCGCAAGCGACCATCGAGCGCCTGCGCAACGAGGAAGCCGAGATCGCGCTCACCACGGACGGGGCCGACGACGCCCGCGCCGAGAGCGAGGAGCGGCTTCAGAATGTCGAAGCCGAGCTTGCCGAGGCCGAAACGGCGCTGAGCGCCCTCCAAGCCCAGACCTCCGACCTCAATGCCCGCCGCGCGGCCCTGGAACGGGCCATGCGGGAGGAGATGGAGCGGGCGGCCCGCTTCGCCTCCGAGAAGGAGCGGATCGAGCGCGACATCGCCGCGCTTTCCGTCGCCCCCGAAGATGGCCTGCCGATCGACATCCTGCGTGAGGAAGCGGCCATTGCCGAGGAAATGGCACAGACCTCGGAAGAGTCGGTCATCAGCGCCCGCGAGGCGTTGGCCGCGGCCCGCGAGGCCGAGAATCGCTCGCGCCAGCCGCTCAACGAGGCCGAGCGCAAGGCGCAGCGGCTCGAGACCGAGGCGCGGACGCTCGCGAAGCTCGTCACCTCCGCGACGGGCGATCTCTGGCCTCCGGCCCTCGACCAGATCACGGTCCGGAAAGGCTATGAGACAGCCCTGGGCGCGGCGCTGGGCGATGATCTCGACGCCTCCACCAATCCGACCGCTCCCTCCCACTGGGCCGAGACCGGCACGGGGGAAGAGGACCCGGCTCTGCCTGAAAACGTCCCCTCCCTCGCGGATTTGTCCCAGGCCCCGTCAGCCCTTCAGCGCCGTCTGAGGCAGATCGGCATCGTCAGCAAGGCGGACGGGCTTCGCCTGCGCAATCTCCTGAAGCCGGGGCAACGCCTCGTCTCGCAGGAGGGCGACCTATGGCGCTGGGACGGTTTAACCACGGCGGCGGAAGCACCGTCCCCCGCCGCCCGCCGACTGGCGGAAAAGAATCGCCTGGGCGATCTGGAGCTCGAAGCCGCCGCCGCCCGCGAAGAGGCGGAACGCCTGCGCTATGAGGCGGAAGAGGCCCTGAACACCGTTCGCACCGCCGCCTCTCATGAAATGCAGGCCATCGAATCGGCACGGCAGGCCCGTCAGGCGCTCGACGCCGCACGCACCCGGCTTGCCCATGCCGAACGCCGCGAGGCGGAACTCGGCCAGCGCCGCTCGGCCCTGCAGGAGGGCCTGGCGCGCATCTCGGCCAGCGAAAGCGAAGCGCAGGAGCGCGCCCAGGACGCCGAGGCCGCCCTGCACGAGCTGGCGCCCGCGCCCGACCTGGAAAGCCGCCTCCTGGAAGAGCGCACCCGTGTGGCCGAGCGCCGCGCCGCGGCTTCGGAAGCGAGGGCCGCGCTGCAATCCCTCGTCCATGAGGCGGAGCTGCGCCGCCGCCGTCAGGAATCGATCGCTGCCGATATCCGTCTCTGGACCGATCGCGCCGAGCGCGCCGCAAGAGCACTCGAGGATCTGGGCGAGCGCCTGGAACGTGCGCAGGACGAGCACCTGAGGCTCCTCGAAGCACCCGACACCTATCTGATGCGCCGGCGCGCCCTGATCGCCGAGGTCGAACAGGCCGAGGCGAACCGCAAGGAAGCGGCTGACCGGCTCGCTGACGCGGAGACACATCTCGCCGAAACCGACCGTGCCGCCCGCGCTGCCCTGGAAGCCCTCTCCGCTGCCCGCGAAGCGCGTGCCGGCTCCCAGGCCCGCCACGAGGCCGCCATCCAGCGCCTTGCCGAAATCACGCGCACCATCGCCGAGAACCTGGAGACGACCCCGGCCGGGCTGATCGAGCTCGCCGGCCTGAAAGAGGGCATCGAGCTGCCGTCACAAGGAGAGATCGAATCCAAGCTCCACGCCCTGAAAGGGGACCGGGAGCGCCTGGGTGCGGTCAATCTGCGCGCCGAGGAAGAGCTGACGGAGCTCGAGACCAAGCATGGCAGCATCGCCGCAGAGCGCGACGATCTGGTCGAGGCCATCAAGCGCCTGCGCGGGGCCATCGGCAGCCTCAACCGCGAAGGCCGCGAGCGCCTGCTGGCTGCCTTCGACGTGGTGAACGCCCATTTCCAGCGCCTGTTCACCACCCTGTTCGGCGGCGGCACGGCGGAGCTGACCTTGGTCGATTCGGACGACCCGCTGGAAGCGGGCCTCGACATTCTCGCCCGCCCGCCCGGCAAGAAGCCGCAGAGCATGACCCTACTCTCGGGCGGCGAGCAGGCGCTGACGGCGACCGCGCTGATCTTCGCCGTGTTCCTCACGAATCCCTCCCCCATCTGCGTTCTGGACGAGGTGGACGCCCCGCTCGACGACGCGAATGTGGAGCGTTACTGCGACCTTCTCGACGACATGGCGCGGCAGACCGAGACTCGCTTCGTCGTCATCACCCACAACCCGATCACCATGGCCCGCATGAATCGCCTGTTCGGCGTGACCATGGCGGAACGGGGCGTGTCGCAGCTCGTCTCGGTCGATCTCCAAAGCGCCGAGCGCATTCTCGAAACCGCCTGAGATTTCGGGCGCAGCCATAGTTCAGCCCCAGAATCGTGAGCGATTTCACGCAAAGGTGTTGCGAAAGTTAAGTTTTTTCATACAAATCAGAGACTTAACCGTTTCTTGACGGTCCTTGACAGGGGGGACCCTCCCCCATATGTTTCGCGCGGCTTTCGGGGCCGGGATTCCAGACCTTTTCCCGCACTGCTTTGATCAAGGAGAACGCCATGGCGGATCCCACGAAGCGGAGTGACGAAAACGGTCGGGAGCCGACCAGCTCCGACGATGCTAACCTTACAGCGAGGCTGAAATCTCTCGATGCGCGGATCGACAAGGCATCCGCACAGCGCAGCAAGATGACGGAATCGGCTACCCGTTCGAAGTCGGATTCGAGCGCCCTCGGTCAGGCCTTCAGGCTGTCGGCGGAGTTCGTGTCCGGAGTGATCGCGGGTGGAATCGTCGGGTGGCTCGTCGACCGGCTGTTCGGGATCTCTCCCTGGGGGCTCATCGTCTGCGTCATCCTCGGATTCTGCGCCGGGATGCTCAATCTGCTGCGAGCAGCCGGGATGCTGAAAGGCGCCCGGTACGATGAGAAGCAATGATGAACCTAAACCCACCAGCCGAATGGCGACAGGCAAAAGCGATTTAAGAGCGGATCATGGCAAGCCCGATTGAGCAATTCCAGATCAAGCCGATCATTCCTGTCATCAATTTCACGAATTCGTCCCTGTTCATGGTCGGAGCCGTGGCGGTCATCGTCGGCGGCCTTCTGCTGGCCACCCGCAAGCGCGCCGTCGTTCCGGGCCGCGCCCAGTCCCTTGCGGAAATCCTGCACGATTTCGTGGCCGGCACCTTGAGAGATGCCGCAGGCCAGGAGGGAATGAAGTTCTTCCCTCTCGTCTTCTCGCTCTTCATGTTCGTGCTGACCGCCAACCTGCTCGGCATGATTCCGGGCTTCTTCACGGTCACGAGCCACGTCATCGTCACCTTCTCCCTGGCGATCCTGGTCATCGGCACCGTGGTCGTCTACGGCTTCGTCAAGCACGGCACCCATTTCCTCGGCCTCTTCGTGCCGTCGGGCGTGCCAGCCTGGCTTCTGCCCTTCATCGTCGTGATCGAGCTGATCTCCTTCCTCTCACGGCCGATTTCGCTCTCCTTGCGTCTCTTCGCGAACATGCTCGCGGGGCACATCGCGCTCAAGGTTTTCGCCGGCTTCGTGGTTGCCCTCCTGGGCGCCGGCGGCGCCCTGTCGATCCTCGCTCCGCTTCCGCTTCTCATGGCGGTCGCCCTTATGGCGCTCGAGTTCCTCGTCGCCGCTCTGCAGGCCTACGTCTTCACGGTGTTGACCTGCATCTACCTCAACGACGCGCTGCACCCGGGCCACTAGGTCTGCGCTGAGTTAATCCCCTCCCCTCCCGGTCAACACCTATTCAAGGAGATCACGATGGATCCGGTTGCTTTCAAGTTCCTCGGCGCGGGCCTCGCCTGCATCGGCATGGGCCTCGCCGCTATGGGCGTCGGCAACATCTTCGGCAACTTCCTCTCGGGCGCCCTGCGCAACCCGTCGGCTGCCGACGGTCAGTTCGCTCGCGCCTTCATCGGCGCGGCGCTCGCGGAAGGTCTCGGCATCTTCTGCCTCGTCGTCGCCCTCGTCCTTCTCTTCACCTAATACTCAAACGGTGATCGGGAGGGCGAAGCGCTGAAGCGCTTCGCTTCGACAAAGGTGACGGCGGGTCCACCGCCGTCATTCATTGTTTCTAGGATTACGGAATCCTATCAGGATCAGCTCCATGGCTCAGGCTCAGACGACCCATGCTGCAACGGAAGCGCATGGCGGCGCTCACGAAGATGTCGGCTTTCCGCCCTTCAAGACGGAAACCTACGCCGGTCAGATCATCTGGCTGACGATCACCTTCGTGGTGCTCTACGCCCTGCTCTCCAAACTGGTTCTGCCGCGTCTCTCGGGCATCATCGAGCACCGCCGCGTAACCATTGCCGGCGATCTCGACGGGGCAGCCGCGATGAAATCCCGCGCGGAGGAAGCCGGTGTCGCCTACGAGAAGGCGCTGTCGGAAGCCAAGGGCCGCGCCCAGACCCTCGCCCAGGAGGCACGCTCCAAGGTGTCGGCCGAGACCGATGCCAAGCGCAAGGCTCTCGAGGGCGACCTCGCCAAGCGCCTTGCCGAGGCCGAGGCCGTCATTGCCCAGAAAAAGACCGAAGCCATGGCCAATGTGCGCGGCATTGCGATCGATACGGCTGCGGCCATCGTCGAGCGCCTGACCGGCAAGGCTCCGGCTCCGCAGGCGGTGGAAGCCGCCCTCGACCAATCCAAGGCTTGATCAGGAGATCCGCATGTTCGCCAGCGCCGAATTCTGGGTCGCCGTCGCCTTCGTCATCTTCTGGGGCATCCTGTTCTATTACGGGGTCCCGGGAAAAGTGATGGGCTCGCTCGATTCCCGCGGAAAGCGGATCGCCGATGAGCTCGCCGAGGCCAAGCGCCTGCGTCAGGACGCCGAGAAGCTCCTAAAGGAGTTCGAGTCCAAGCGCGCCGCCGCCGAGCGCGAAGCCGCCGACATCGTTTCCACCGCCAAGGAAGAGGCCGAGCGCCTTGCACGCGAGGCGCAGGAGAAGCTGGCGGATTTCGTGAAGCGCCGCACCGCTTCCGCCGAGGCCAAGATCGCCCAGGCGGAGAGCCAGGCCATGGCCGAGGTCCGCTCTGTCGCCGTCGACACCGCCATCAAGGCTTCGGAGCGCGTCCTGCGGGACGAACTGTCGGGCCCCACCGGCGCTTCGCTCCTGGAAAAGAGCCTGGGCGACGTCCGCGCGAAGCTGCAATAAGAGCTTTGCCTTGAGCTGGAATCAAAAGCCGCCTCCAAGGCGGCTTTTTTATTGAGACGCGATCCATGCTGTTGATTTTTGATTGCGACGGGGTTCTCGTCGACTCGGAACTCCTCGCCTGTCAGATCGAAGCGGAGTTTCTGAGCGCGCTGGGTTTTTCCTACACGCTCGAAGACATCCTGCGCAATTTCGTCGGCAGAAGCATGCGGGATGCAATGGCACAGATCGAGCGCGATCACGGCCGGCCGCTTCCGCCGGATTTCAGCGCCAGGGCCAACCGCGCCCTCTTCGCACGTTTCGAAACGGACCTGCACGCGATCCCTGATATTCGCGATGCCATTCTGTCCCTCCCCCATCCGCGCTGCGTCGCCTCCTCGTCGACGCCCGAGCGGATCGCGCTCTCTCTCCGGGTGACGGGCCTCGACGACCTGTTCACGGATGTGTTCAGCGCCGTGGAAGTCGAACGCGGCAAGCCGGCGCCTGACCTTTTCCTTCACGCGGCGTCCCGAATGAGCGCGCATCCTACGGAATGTCTGGTGATCGAGGATTCGCCCGCAGGCGTTCAGGCCGCGATTGCCGCCGGGATGCGCGTGATCGGCTTCACGGGCGGCGGGCATTGCGGGTCAGGGCATGCCGACAAGCTGCGAGGGGCTGGAGCGCCGGTCATCCTGGAGCGAATGACAGACTTGCCGGAGATGGTGCGGTCGATCGTCTGACCGACTGTGTCATCCCCCATGCCGAAGGCGATCCGGGATCGCTCTCGGAATGGGGTGCATCGCTCTTCCCTCCCCCTTGCGGGGAGGGATTGAGGGTGGGGGTGGAACGACTGGGTAAGCGGGGTGGAGGGAAAGCTGTAGTGGCCTGAGCCCTTGCCAATCCGACACAGCGGTCCGACTTTGCGACCCCCATCTCCAACTCCTCCCCGCAAGGGGAAGGGAAGAGCGCAGCGCTTTATCCGGATAGCGCACTCCCCTCACCCGCACCTAAAGGTCCGACCTCTCCCCATGGGAGAGGTGAAGTCGCGCTAGCCTCACAAAACGAAACGGCCGGGACAAGCCCGGCCATGACAACGTGATTGCCCTCTCCCGCGAGGGGAGAGGGTTATTGGCTGTTCTTACTCCGCCGCTTCCGCCATCGGCGCGGGCGGCGTCCACTTGAGCACTGGGTTGCGGGCTGCGCGGGTCTCGTCGAGGCGGCGGCGCGGGGCATGGTAGGGTGCGCCGGTGAAGCGTTCCGTCTCGCCCTTCTTCGCGGCCATGGCGAGATCGCGCAGGGTCGCGATGAAGAGGTCGAGGGACGTCTTCGATTCGGATTCCGTCGGCTCGATCAGCATCGCTCCATGGACGACCAGCGGGAAATACATGGTCATGGGGTGATAGCCCTCGTCGATCATGGCTTTCGCGAAATCGAGCGTGGTGACGCCGGTGTCCTTGAGCCAGGTATCGTCGAAGAGCACTTCATGCATGCAAGGCTTGTCGCCGAAGGGCTGCGAGAACAGGTCCGACAGCGATGCGCGGATGTAGTTGGCGTTGAGCACGGCATCTTCGGAAGCCTGCTTCATGCCGTCCGAACCATGCGAGAGCATGTAGGAGAGCGCGCGCACATACATGCCCATCTGGCCGTTGAAGGCGGTCATGCGGCCGAAGGGCTTCTCGGCTGCGTCTTCCTCATGTTCCACCAGCGTGAGCTCGCCGTCCTTCAGCGTCACGAAGGGTACCGGCGCAAACGGCGCGAGGCGGGCTGAGAGCACCACCGGACCGGAGCCCGGACCGCCGCCGCCGTGAGGCGTCGAGAAGGTCTTGTGCAGGTTGATGTGCATGGCATCGACACCGAGATCGCCCGGCTTCGCCTTGCCGACGATGGCGTTGAAGTTCGCGCCGTCGCAGTAGAAATAGGCGCCCGCATCGTGGATCGCCTTGGCGATCTCCGCCACCTGGTTCTCGAAGAGGCCGCAGGTATTGGGGTTCGTGAGCATGATCGCGGCCACGTCGGGGCCGAGCAGCTTCTTCACGTCGTCCACATGCACCCAGCCGTCGTCGCGGGCCGGCACCGGCTTCACGACAAAGCCGATCAGCGCCGCCGTGGCGGGGTTCGTGCCATGGGCAGAATCCGGCACCAGCACCACGTTGCGGGTCTTGCCCTCGCCCTTGGCCTCGATGGCGGCCTTGATCGCCATCATGCCGCAGAGCTCGCCATGCGCGCCCGCCTTCGGAGAGAGCGCGACGGTTGTCATGTTGGTGAGCGTCACCAGATAGCGCGCCAGCTCGTTCATGAGTTCGAGCGCACCCTTCACCGTCGAGACCGGCTGCAGCGGATGCACGTCGGAGAAGCCCGGCAGGCGGGCCATGCGCTCGTTGAGGCGCGCATTGTGCTTCATCGTGCAGGATCCGAGCGGGAAGAGGCCCGTATCGATGCCGTAGTTCATCTGAGACAGACGCACGTAGTGGCGCATCGTCTCCGGCTCGGAAAGTCCGGGAAGGCCGATGGCTTCCTTGCGCTCCAGGCCGCCGATGCGCGACGTGAAGGTCTCCGGCTCATCGAGGTCGACGCCGGTCGTCTCGATTCGGCCGATCTCGAAGAGCAAGGGCTCGACCTGCGCCAGCGCCTTGTTGCCGGTGAAGGTCGAATGTTCGTTGGAGCCGGCTTCTCCGGCGGCGGTGGGACGTCCCTGGCGGTTCAACATCACAGAACCTCCTTCAATGCGGCGACAAAGGCCGCGCGATCATCATCGGTGTTCACTTCTGTGGAGGCCACCAGAAGCAGGTTGTCGAGGCCGGCCTTCGGCAGCAGGCGCGACACGGGCACGCCCGCAAGCACGCCCTTCTCGGCCAGACGCTCCACGACTTCCGCGGCGGGCTTCGCGAGCTTCACCGTGAACTCGTTGAAGAATGTCTTGTTGAGAACCTCGACGCCCTTCACGCCAGCGAGCTGATCGGCCAGCTTCACCGCATTGGCATGGTTGATGCGGGCAAGGCGCTTGAGGCCCGCCTCGCCGAGCAGCGTCATGTGGATGGTGAAGGCGAGCGTGCAGAGCCCTGAATTGGTGCAGATATTCGAGGTCGCCTTGTCGCGGCGGATATGTTGCTCGCGGGTGGAGAGCGTCAGCACGAAGCCGCGATTACCGTCCGCATCAACCGTCTCGCCGCAGAGGCGGCCCGGCATCTGGCGGATGTATTTCGACTTCGCCGCGAAGAGGCCCACATAGGGTCCGCCGAAATTGAGCGCGTTGCCGATGGACTGGCCTTCGCCGACGACGATATCAGCGCCCATGCTTCCGGGCGATTGCAGCAGCCCGAGGGATACCGCTTCCGTGAACACGGCAACGAGCAGCGCCCCATGCTGATGCGCCTTCTCGGCGATGGCCTTCAGGTCGCGCACATTGCCGAACACGTCGGGCGTCTGCACGACGACGCAGGAGACGCTGTCGTCAATCTGCGACAGCAGGTCTTCCGTGGCGGAGACGTCGGGAGCAAGCGCCACGACTTCGTCGCTCGCCATGTCGGAGAGTGTCTTCACCACATCGACGTAATGCGGATGGAGGCCACCCGAGAGCACAGCCTTGCGGCGCTTCGTGACGCGGTGCGCCATCAGCACGGCTTCGCCCGTGCCGGTGGAGCCGTCATACATGGAGGCGTTCGCCACTTCCATGCCGGTCAGCGCCGCGACCTGCGTCTGGAACTCGAACAGATATTGCAGCGTGCCCTGCGCGATTTCCGGCTGATAGGGCGTGTAGCTGGTCAGGAACTCGGAGCGCTGGATCAGGTGATCCACGGTCGCCGGAACATGGTGCTTGTAGGCACCCGCGCCGACAAAGAACGGTACGCTCGATGCGGATACGTTCTTGGACGACATGCGCGAGAGAATGCGCTCGACTTCCATCTCTCCCTTGCGGCGCGGGAGGTCGATGGGGGCTTTGAGAAGCTTGTCCTTCGGGATGTCGGCGAAGAGATCGTCGACCGACTTGACCCCGATCCGCGCGAGCATCTCGCCGCGATCGGTCTCGGAGAGGGGGAGATAGCGCATCAGTATGAGCCTTATGCGTTAGTGGTTTGGAATGCCCGCCACCTCGACTTCCGTGAGCACGGAATTCGCGATGAAGCATTCCTGGTGAGACAGGTGATGAAGCTCGGCGAGCTGATCGGACGTCGGGATCTTCTCGCCGGAGAATTCGATGATGGGATCGAGCGTCACCTTCGAGACGAAAAGCTTGCCCTTGTCGTTCTTGGTCATTACGCCAACGGCGCGATCCTCGTAACGATCGATGGTGTAACGCTTCTTCGCCGCGATCGAGAGAAACGTCAGCATGTGGCAGCTCGAAACCGCCGCCACGAAGGCTTCCTCCGGATCGACCGCGTCCTCCCGCGAGAGAGGCAGCGGCACGACCGAGGGAGAGGCCGACGCCGGCACCTCGATGCCGCCGTCGAAAATCCAGACATGGCCACGGCTATAGCGGTTCTCCGCGAAGTCGGAGCCATCGGCTGTCCAGCGGATTGTCGCGCGATATTCGTGGGCCATGATCGCTGATCCTGTTTTTACGAGATCGACTTCACGAATTCCTGGTACTGCTCTTCGGTCATCAGGCCGTCGAGCTCGCTCGGGTTCGTGATACGCAGCTTGAGGAACCAGCCGCGACCGGCCGGATCTTCGTTGACCGTGCCGGGGGTGTCTTCGAGGGCGCTGTTGACCTCGACCACCTCGCCGGAGACCGGCGCGTAGACTTCGCTCGCGGCCTTCACGCTCTCGACGACGGCGGCTTCCGCGCCCTTCGCCAGGGTCTTGCCGACGGCAGGAAGCTCGACGAAGACGACATCGCCCAACTGCGACTGAGCAAAGTCGGAAATGCCGACGATGCCGGCATCGCCCTCGACGCGGACATATTCGTGATCTTTGGTGTAACGCGTGGTCATTTTTTAAATCCCCCTTGGATGATCAACGCTTGTAGCGATGCGGTGTGAACGGCATGGCCGCGATCTTGGCCGGAATCGGCTTGCCGCGAACCACAAGGTGAAGGTCCGTCCCGACAGCGGAAACGTCCTTTGAGACATAGCCCATGGCAACCGGGCCGTTGACGGTGGGGCCGAAGCCGCCCGAGGTGACGATACCGACCTCGCGGCTGTCCGGCGTGGTGATCACAGCGCCTTCGCGGGCCGGAGCCCGGCCTTCCGGCAGGATGCCGACGCGCACGCGGGCCGGACCTTCCTTCAGCTCGCGCTGCACACGCGCTGCGCCGGGGAAGCCCCCCTCCTCGCGGCGGCGCTTCTGGATCGACCAGTTCAGGCCGGCCTCGATGGGCGAGGTCGTGGGATCGATGTCGTGGCCATAGAGACAAAGCCCCGCCTCGAGACGCAGCGAATCGCGCGCGCCGAGGCCAATGGGCTTCACTTCCGGATGCGAGGCGAGGGAATCCCAGAGCCTGCCGGCGTCCTCGGCCTTGACGGAAATCTCGAAACCGTCCTCGCCCGTGTAGCCGGAGCGGGAGACATGGCACCAGATTCCGTCGATCTGCACGTCGGCGGACATCATGAAGGCAATCTCGACGGCGGCCGGCGCCCTCTCGGCGATCACGGCGGCGGCGGAGGGGCCCTGAAGCGCCATCAGCGCGAGGCCGTCCTTGCGGTTGAGGGAGACCCCTTTCGGAAGCCGCGCCTGGATATGAGCATAATCGGCCTCCTTCATGGAGGCGTTGACGACGAGATAGAGCCAGCCCTCATGCCCCGGCGCACCGACGCGGGTGACCATGAGATCGTCGAGGATGCCGCCATCATCGGCGAGCAGCTGCGAATAGCGCTGCTGGTTCGGCTTGAGGCTCAGAATATCGGCGGGAATCAGGGCCTCGATGGCGCGGGCCGCGGTCTCATGGCTCTTGTCTTCAGCCACCAGGAAGGCCTGCCCCATATGGGAGACGTCGAAAAGGCCCGCATGCTCGCGGGTCCAGTTATGTTCGGTCAGGATGCCGGTCGGATATTGCACCGGCATGTCGTAGCCGGCGAACGGCACCATGCGGGCGCCGAGAGCCACATGCTGGGCATGAAGCGGGGTTTGCAGAAGCGGCTCGTCGCTGCGGACTGGCTCGGCCATGGGATTCCCTCAATAGGCGCGCGTTTCATCGGGCCGCTAAGGCCCGTTCTGCGCCCCCTCTGTCCCGAGACCTGAGAGATTTCCCTATCGCCGAAGCGAAGGTTACGCCCGTCGGTGGGCGACGTCGCGAAACGTCGCCGCTTTCCAGAGTGCCAGCTCCCGCGCGGTCCTTTGGCCTGAGCGTTTCCGGGGCGGTTGCGCCTTCGGCGCCGGACGTGGATAGTCCGGTCTCTCCCGCGGGGATCAGCGGCGCCTTCACCTCTGAAGAGGAATTGCGATCCTGTCAATAAAACAGGCTGACGCAACCGGAATGTTCACGCCTTAATTGACGCCCCCTCTGCGGCACTCCATGTTAGGGTCAGCTTTCACAGAAGGGGAGAAGCGCGGCCCGATCCGGTCAGCAGCTCCTGACATCGTTGCTCGAACTGGTCATCGCCTTCGTCCTCATCGCCCTCAACGGCGTTTTCGCGCTTTCCGAACTTGCCATCGTTTCCGCCCGCCGCGCCCGCCTCAAGGCCATGGCCGAGCAGGGCCGCCCCGGCGCCAACACGGCCCTTGCCCTCATGGAGGACTCGGGACGGTTCCTGTCCACGGTCCAGATCGGCATCACCCTCGTCGGCATCCTGGCCGGTGCCTTCTCCGGCGCCGCCCTCGGCGGCAAACTCACGGAAATCCTGGTTTCCGAAGGAATTCCCCGGGGCGTCGCCGAGCCGCTGGGCTATGGTATCGTCATCGGCCTGATCACCTATTTTTCTATCGTGGTCGGCGAACTCGTGCCCAAGCAGCTGGCATTGCGCCATCCGGAAAGCATTGCCTGCACGGTCGCGCCCTTCATGAGGCTGGTCTCGAAGATCGCTGCCCCTGCGGTCTGGCTTCTCAACACCTCGACGCGCCTGATCTTCCGCCTGCTCGGCTCAAGTTCGGACGGGGACACGACGGTCACGGAAGAAGAACTCAAGATGCTCGTTGGCGAGGCCGAGAGCGCCGGCGTGATCGAGGAGGAGGAGCGCCGCATGATCGGCGGCGTGCTCCGCCTGGGCGACAAGCCGGTCCGGGCGCTGATGACGCCTCGCACGGATGTGGACTGGATCGACCTCGACGACAATCCCGAGGAGATCCGGGAAACCCTCATGAGGACGCCGCATTCACGGCTGCCAGTGAGCGAACGCAACCCGGACAATATGATCGGCGTCGTCGAATCGCGGGAACTCCTGGCGGCGCTCCTGGCCGGAGAAGAGCTCGATATCCGCAAGCATATGCGGCCGGTGCCTGTCGTCCCGGACACGCTGGACGCGCTCGACGCTCTGACGGTCCTGCGCGATTCCAAGGTGCCGATGGCGCTCGTTCATGACGAATACGGCCATTTCGAAGGGGTCGTGACCCCGGCGGATGCCCTTGAAGCCATCGTCGGCGTCTTCCGCTCGGACGTGGAGACGCCGGAACCGGACGCCGTGCGGCGGGACGACGGCTCCTGGCTGCTCTCAGGCTCCATGCCCGTCGACGAAATGGCGGAAATCCTTGGCGTGCCCCTGCCCGAGAACCGGAGCTACCACACGGTGGGCGGCCTAGTGATCAGCGAGATCCAGCATCTCCCGAATACCGGCGAGCATGTGGACGCTTTCGGCTGGCGCTTCGAGGTGGTGGATCTCGACGGCAGGCGAATCGACAAGGTTCTCGCCTACCCGCTGGGCCAGAGGGCGGGCGTATCCGCCCCCCTGCCCTGAGAAGGACCGGACCGGCCTTAGCGTATCGTGCGGGAAAGCGGATCCGGTTTTCGCTGACGCGGACCTTCGGTTCGCGCCGAACGATGCGCTCTCGATAAAAGAGAGCATCGGATTGATCCCAAAAGTGGAATCCACTTTTGGGGCCCGATGCTCTAGAGCGGGCAGCAGTTGCGTGGAATCGGGAGAGCTGATTCCATAGGGTTGGTTGTGATTGGCCGGGAGGCGTCCCATGCCAGCTCCTCTGTCTCGAGACTTGCGTGAGCGGATCGTGCGTGCGGTGGAAGGCGGATCCTCCATCCGGC
>NZ_JBFRFT010000025.1:0-52320 GCF_052114965.1 Microvirga sp. 2TAF3
CCCGGCTTGGCCTCGGAGCCCTTGCCGAGCTTCTTGAAGACGGCGTTGTCGAGCCAGATCGTATCATCCTTGACATTGAAGTCGGTGATCGTGTCGAGGTTGGTCTTCTTGTTCGGCTTGGTGTCGAACACGAAGATATCCTTGCCCGCACCGCCGGTCAGCACGTCGTTGCCGAGCTTGCCGTAGAGCTTGTCGTCGCCGCTGCCGCCCTTGAGCACGTTCTTGCCCGCAGTGCCCTTCAGCGCCTCGACCACATCGGTGATGGCGATGGTGAAGGTCTTCGCGAAGGTCGCACCGGCCTTGTCGGCCACCGTGATCTTGATCGCGTGCGACGCGGCGGTCTCGAAGTCGAGCTTGGTGCCGTCCTTCACCACCAGCTTGCCGGCCTTGATTTCGAAGCGGTCGTCGTTCAGCGTATAGGTGAAGGTCTCGTCGGCATTCGAATCCACGGCCGACAGCACACCGACCACTGTACCGTTCGCCGCATTCTCGGCAACCGACAGATTGCTCAGGCTCATCCCGGTCGGAGCCCGGTTGGCAGCCGCCGCCTCCACCGTGATGGTGGCCTTGCTGTCCGAGAGCGCGCCATCGGAAACCGAGATCGTGAATGTGGTGCTTTCAACCGACCCCGCGGCGGCGGTGGGGCGGTCGGTCGGATTGAACCGCAGCGCCTTCACCGCCTCCGTGACATCCGCCGCCGTCCCTTCCACGGTGTAGATGCCGGTCGCGGCATCGTAGTGGCCCACCCCGAGGTTCTCGAGCGCACCCTTGGCCTTATCGAAGGTGATCGTGACCGTGAGTGTGGTGCTGTCCACATCGGAGAACGAGACATCGGTGAACGGCGCCACCACGGCCGTATCGGCGACCGTCTTCGTGACCGCGGGAGCAGACACGACCGGAGCGTCGTTCAGGTCCTGGAGGTCGAGGGAGAACTCCTTCTCGACGACGTGCACGCCATCCGACACGCTCACCTTCACGGTGTGATGCGCCGCCGTCTCGAAGTCGAGCGTGACGCCGTCCTTCAGCTTGACGTCATAGGCCGTGCCGGCCTCGTTGAGCACCAGCTCGAACGGGCTCTCGTCCGCACCGACCAGGGTGTAGGTGAGAGCATCGCGGTCCGGATCACTCGCGCTGATCGTGCCGACCACCGTGCCGGCGTCAGCGCCTTCCGCCACCGTGACAGCGGTCCAGCTCACCTCCGGAGCCTCGTTCACGTCGGCGATGGCGATGGTGAAGTCCTGGGTGATGGGCGCATGCACGCCGTCCGAGAGCTGCACCCGGACTGTGTGTTCGGTTGCGGTCTCGTGGTCGAGCGTCACCCCGGCCTTGAGCACCAGCTCGTAGGCGTGCGTGGCCGGGTTCTGCCGGATCTCGAACAGGCTGTCCGCGACCGGGTTGCCGGCGGCATCGACGATGGCGTAGCTGAAATCGTTGACCGTGTCCTTGTCCACCGCGCCGAGCTTGCCGACAACCGTGCCGGCCGCCGCATCCTCGGCAATCGACAAACCCGCCAGCGTCACCGCCGTCGGCGCATTGTCGTTCACGTCGCCGACAGCAACTGAGACAAAGTCGATTGCCAGGATCGCCTTGGTAACAGGATCGAGAACGTTCACAATGAATCGAATTTCGGTCGTCGACTCATAATCGAACAGACTTCCGTTTTTCACGAGAAGCTTGTTGCCCTCGACGATCTCGAAGCGCCCGGCGCTATCCGTTCCATCTCGGATCTCGCAGATATAAGATCCCCCTCCACTGTAAGACAGAGTGCCGATTTCAGTGCCGTTTTCCGAATTTTCTGCAATCGTGCCCGACCCGTCTTTATATTCTAGGGTGACCGCCGCCATTAGATATCTCCAACTGATAAACGTTATATCGCTTTTTCAAGTCACTTACATGTATCGTTATCACGTTTATGAGGTCAACAGTCTACAGTCGTAAAGCACGGCTCAGCCCCCTTTTGATTACAAAAACCCCCTTCAGCTTCTTCAAAAGCAAAATACATTTTAGCTAATATCAAATATACATTTGTATGTTTCATTTAAATTTTATAATTATGAAGGTGAATATGACGCATATAAATATATAATAAAATAAATATACTCTTAGAATCTGATCATTCCAAAGTAAGTGAGGTGCGAGCGCAATATTTCCGTGGCAGCCCGGTCTCTTGCTGAAACCGCAATCTACTTGTTGCTATGTGCCTCTTTGACCGCTGGTCATTTCGGCGTGCCGTGCTAGCTTCTGTCAGGGGCTGAAAATGCGCAGCGTTGCGCGATGGGAGAAATCGGCATGAGCGAAGGCCCATGGCCTGCCCCCAATAGGCTGGACGCACGATTCCGGCGATTAATCGGCCGCGCAGGCAAGGTTTTGCTGCTGGAGCAGGCCTGGCCGCTCCTATGGCTGCCTCTCGCCATTGTTCTCGTCTTCCTCGCGCTCTCCTGGCTCGGCCTTTGGCTCGACATGTCGCCGTTCTGGCGTAGCGTCGGCGTGACACTTTTCGCAGCGGCCTTCCTGGTCTCGCTCTGGCCGCTCCTGCGCCTGCGCAGGCCGAGTCGGGCAAGCGCTCTCGACCGTCTCGACCGGGATACCGGCTTGAACCATGGGCCGGCCCGCGCCCTGGACGACACGCTCGCGCTAGGCTCGGGCGATGCCGGGTCACGCGCCCTCTGGTCGCTGCATCGCAAGCGCGCCGAGGAAGCGATCGGACGCATGCATGTCGCCCCGCCCGATCCCGACATGCCCAGGCACGACCGTTACGCGTTGCGGGCGGCGGCGCTGCTGGCGGTGGTGGCGAGCGCTTTCGTGGCCGGCCCGGAACTCGGCACGCGTCTGGCTGCGGCTTTCGACCGAAGCAATCCGGGAGCGGCCGCGCCGGCCTTTCGCATCGACGGATGGATCGACCCACCTTTGTACACGCGCGCTCCGCCGATCATGATCGATCTGGCCAAGGGACAGCAACTGCGCGCGCCGGTTCACTCGACGATCGTCATCCGCATTGCCGGCGAGGGCTCCGCCGACGTGTCACCGGGGCCTGGACTCACGCCCCTGCCGCCCAAGGGCGGCCAGCGGGCCGATCTGCGGGAGGAGCGCTTCACCCTGGAAAACAGCGCCGATCTCTCGGTCAGCACCGGCTTTGCGCACGGTGTCACCCTCTTTATCGAGGCCATTCCGGACCTCCCGCCGGAAATCGCCTTCACGGCCCCGCCCGAGGTCAATGCCCGTGGCATCTTTACCCTGACCTACAAGGGCAAGGACGATTACGGGATCACGTCGACGGAAGGCTTGGTGGAAAAAGGCAGGGGTCCCAAAGGGCGCAGCCTGGTGCCCGCCCCCCAACTCACGCTTGCCATTCCGAGCCACGAGGAAAATGCCCCGGATACGCGTTCCCCGGTCGATCTCACCAACCACCCCTGGGCCGGCGCACTGGTGAAGCTCACGCTTCGGGCCAAGGACGAGGCCGGCCAGGAGGGTTTAAGCGAAACCATCGACTTCACGCTGCCCCAGCGCCCCTTTACCAATCCGCTGGCCAAGGCGCTGGTGGAGCAACGACGCAACCTGGTGCTGGCTCCCGATGATCGCAAGCGGGTGCAGACGGCCCTCGATGCCTTGCTGATCGCTCCTGACAGCTTCACGCCGCAATGGGGCGTGTTCATGGGGCTGCGCCTCGGCGCGGAGCGCCTGCGCCGGGCCCGCAGCGACCAGGATCTGCTCGACGTGGCCGATTGGCTCTGGACCATGGCGCTTCAGATCGAGGACGGCAATCTCTCCGACGCCGAGCGAGATCTGCGTGCGGCTCAGGACCGCCTGAAGGATGCCATGGATCGCGGCGCCACCGACCAGGAAATCAAGCGCCTGACGGACGAGCTGCGCCAAGCCATGGACAGGTTCCTGCGTGAATTCGCCCAGCGCATGCAACAGAACCCGCAATCGCAGGATCAGAACCAGACCCCGCCGGACCGGATCATTTCTCAGGACGATCTCAACCGCATGCTGCGGCAGATGGAAGACGCCATGCGCCGGGGCGATATGGCGGAGGCGCAACGGCTTCTCGAGCAGCTGCGCAACATTCTCGAAAACCTTCAGATGGCTCGCCCCAACAGCCGCATGACCGATCCTCTCGGCCGGGAAATGAACCAGGCCATGCGGAATCTCGAAGACATGGCACGAGAACAGCAGAGGCTGCGCGACGAGACGTTCCGGGACGGGCAGAACAGGCGCATGCAGCAAGGCGACCGCAACCGGCAGGGTCAAAGGCAAGGCCAGCGCCAGCGTGGCCAGCAGGGACAGCAGGATCAGAAGGGACAGGACGGCCAGGGTCTCGACGAGCGGCAGCAGGCCCTGCGGGAGCAGCTTCAGGAGCTTCAGCGGCGCATGCAGGGCATGGGCATGGAGAACGAGCAAGGCCTCGGCGAGGCCGAGCAGGCCATGCGCGATGCGGAAGGCGCTCTTGGCGAAGGCCAGAACGGGGATGCCGTCGACGCCCAGGGCCGTGCGCTCGAAGGGTTACGTCGCGGCATGCAGGGCATGGCGCAGCAGATGCAACAGATGCAGCAGGGACAGGGCAACGACCAAGCCGGAGATCAACCGGGAGGACAGGCCGACCCTCTGGGCCAAGGGCAGGCGAACCAGCGCAACAACGACCCCCTCGGCCGCCCGACCCGAAGTCGCGATTTCTCGGACGGCAATGTCCGCGTGCCCGGCCTCGATGAATCGGCCGCCGCGCGGGCAGCGCGAATCTTGGAGGAATTGCGTCGAAAACTCGGCGATCCGAGTCGCCCGCAGGAAGAACTCGATTATTTCGACCGTCTGCTGCGGCGCAATTGAGGCCTATGATCAGGCCTTGTCTTGATAGCGGCTTCGGGCCAGGGTCCGCGTCGCACCCTCATATGGAATCACGATGACCGATCTTTCCAACATCATTGTATTTGCTGCCGTTTTGGCGGTGGCGTTCGTTCTTTTGCTCGGTCTTATCAATATGTTGCGCGGCGGCAGCGCCAACAGGTCGCAGCAGCTCATGCGGATGCGGGTTCTGCTGCAGTTCCTCGCGATTGTCGTGATCATGAGCATCATCTGGTGGAGAGCGGCCTAGCTTGCTCCATATTGACACTTTGTCGCCATCGTTCTTTATAAGACACTATTAGCCATGGCCGCTTCGGCCAGCTCTCCTATTTCGATGATGGGTCTCTTAATGCGAATCGGCACAGTTCTGGGCCTCAGCCTTCTGGTCGCATCCGTCGTAGGAGCATCGGGAGCCCTTGCCGCGGATTCGAAGCGGCAGTCCCCCATCGCATCGCCGTCGAACGCTCAGCCGAGCCTCCTGTCCGAGTTCCGGATCGGCTTTTCGGCGCAGGATCCCTGGGGACCTGAAGGAAAAGACGGTTCCGCCAATCTCACCGGCGAAATTCTCTTCGCCAAGCCGTTTACCGCATCCGATCTGTTCACCAGCTATTTCATCCCGCGCCCGCATATCGGCGGCAGCGCCAATTTCGACGGCCGTACGAGCTTCGCCTATGCCGGCCTGACCTGGACGTTCGACCTGACGCCGAATCTATTCGTCGAAGGCTCCCTCGGCGGCGCTATTCACAATGGCGACAAGAACGCTTTCAATGCGTCACCCCATCATCAGTCTCTCGGCTGCTCTCCGCTTTTCCGCGAATCAGGCTCGGTCGGCGTGCGCCTTTCGGCCAATTGGAGCGTGATGGCGACGATCGAGCATCTGTCTAATGCCGGTGCCTGCGCCGAAAATCGGGGCTTGACCAATGTCGGCGCGCGGGTCGGATATACGTTCTGATCATTTCCCCCTGCATCGGGGCTTGGCATGGTCGTCCTGAACCGCATCTACACCCGAACGGGTGACAAAGGCACGACCGCTCTCGCGGCCGGCGGGCGCCGCCCCAAATACGATCTCCGCGTCGAAGCTTATGGCACCGTGGACGAAACGAATGCCTGTATCGGCATGGCGCGCCTCCATACCGCCGGGCATGAGGTCGACCCCATGCTGGGGCGCATTCAGAACGATCTTTTCGATCTCGGTTCGGATCTCGCAACGGTCGAGACCGGCAAGCCCCTGCCCTATGAACCTTTGCGCATTACCCAAGGACAGGTGGAGCGGCTCGAGCAGGAAATCGACCAGCTCAACGATCACCTCTCCGCGCTGCGCTCCTTCGTCCTGCCCGGCGGAACAGCGGCGGCGGCGGCTCTGCATCTGGCCCGAACCGTCTGCCGGCGTGCCGAGCGCCGGGTCGTGGAACTGATGGACAAGCCGGATGAGACGGTATCGTCGGAGACCGTGAAGTATCTCAACCGGCTTTCCGACTTCCTCTTTGTGGCATCGCGTTACGTCAACGATAAAGGCGACATCGACGTTCTCTGGGTTCCCGGCCAGAATCGCTGAGAGCGGATCATGTTTCTCCCGCTGCATGACGGTGTCCCCCTGAAGAACATGAAGACGCCGCTGGCGACCCGAATCCTTCTTGCGGCCTGCTGCGCGATCTACCTCTTCACATTTCATGGCCCGCTCGGAGCGGATGCCATGGTGGCGGGCTTCGGCCTGATCCCCTCCGTGCTCTTCGGCACCGAGATCCTTCCCGAGGGCTATCCCTTCGTGCCGGTGCAGCTGACCCTGGTCACCAGCATCTTCCTCCACATGTCCCTGTTCCACTTGATCGGCAACATGCTGTTCCTGTGGGTATTCGGGGACAATGTGGAGGATGCCATGGGGCATTGGCGCTTTCTGGCGTTCTTCATGCTTTGCGGGGCCGCGGCCAGCCTGACGCACGCCTTCATCGAGCAGGACTCGCACCGCCCTCTGGTCGGAGCCTCCGGCGGGGTTTCGGGCGTCGTCGCGGCCTATCTCATCCTCTATCCGCGCGTGCGCATCTGGGGCCTTTTCCTGAAAGGCATTCCGCTGCGTCTTCCAGCCTATTGGGCCATCGGATTCTGGTTCGTCCTGCAATTTGTCTCGGCCTTCTTCGGTGGAGACGACGGCATTGGCTGGTTTGCCCACCTTGGCGGTTTCATAGCGGGCGCTATTCTCATCCCCATCATGCGGCATCGCTACGATCCCGTGCTTGCGCGCATCGAGGCGCGGGAAATGCAATCGCCGCGTTGACAATCAGATGCCGCCGGGTACGGTCCGGTCATCTTTTTCCCTGCCCGTCCGGAGAGCTGGCAAACGGCCGCACCCGGATCTGACCTTTCGATGAGGACAGACGAATGAAGCTTCTTGTGCCTGTGAAACGGGTGGTCGACTACAACGTGAAGATCCGGGTGAAGCCGGACGGCTCGGGGGTCGAGCTGGCCAACGTCAAGATGTCGATGAACCCCTTCGACGAGATCGCCGTCGAGGAGGCGATCCGTCTGAAGGAGCAGGGCAAGGCGACCGAGGTCGTGGCTGTCTCGATCGGCCCTGCCCAGGCCGCCGAGACCATCCGCACCGCGCTGGCCATGGGCGCCGATCGCGGCATCCTGGTCAAGACCGATGCAACCGTCGAGCCGCTCGCCGTCGCCAAGATCCTGGCGAAGGTGATCGCGCAAGAAAGCCCTCAGCTGGTGATCATGGGCAAGCAGGCGATCGACGACGATGCCAACCAGACCGGCCAGATGCTGGCCGCACTCCTGGGTTGGCCGCAGGGCACCTTCGCCTTCAAGGTCAATTTGGACGAGAACAGCATCGACGTGACCCGCGAGGTCGATGGTGGCCTGCAGACGGTCGGCCTCAATCTGCCGGCCATCGTGACCACGGACCTGCGCCTCAACGAGCCGCGCTATGCCTCGCTGCCCAACATCATGAAGGCCAAGAAGAAGCCGCTCGACGAAACCTCGCCGGAAGCGCTCGGAATCGACGTGGCCCCGCGCCTGAAGGTGCTCAAGACCGCCGAGCCCGGCGGCCGCAAGGCCGGCGTGAAGGTCGGGTCGGTGGCCGAGCTGGTGAACAAGCTTAAAGTCGAAGCCGGCGTGCTCTGAGCGGGAGACAGGAACCATGACCACATTGCTGATCGCCGAGCACGACAACGCTCATCTCAAGGATGCTACGCACAAGGCGCTTTCCGCAGCCACGGCGCTCGGCGCGCCCGTCCATGTGCTGGTGGCGGGATCGAACGCCAGGGCCGCTGCCGAGGCGGCCGCCAAGCTCGCGGGCGTCGAGAAAGTGCTGCTGGCAGATAGCCCGGCTTACGAGCATCAGCTCGCCGAGCCGCTCGCCGCGCTGATCGTATCATTGGCCGGCTCTTATGATGCGCTCGTCGCACCTGCGACGACGACGGGCAAGAACGTGATGCCGCGGGTGGCGGCGCTGCTCGACGTGATGCAGGTCTCCGACATCACCAAGGTGGTCTCGCCCGACACCTTCGAGCGGCCGATCTATGCCGGCAACGCGATCCAGACGGTGCAGGCGACCGACGGCAAGAAGGTCATCACCGTGCGCACGGCTGCCTTCCCAGCGACAGGCGAGGGTGGCTCCGCTTCCATCGAGGCGGTCAGCCCAGCTGACGACCCGGGTGTGTCGCGCTTCAAGGGCGAGGAGATCGCGCAAAGCGACCGGCCGGAACTCACCTCGGCCAAGATCATCATCTCGGGCGGACGTTCGCTCGGCTCGGCGGAAAACTTCACCAAGTATATCGAGCCGATCGCCGACAAGCTCGGCGCGGCCATGGGCGCCTCGCGCGCCGCGGTCGATGCTGGCTATGCCCCGAACGACTGGCAGGTTGGCCAGACCGGCAAGGTGGTGGCGCCCGATCTCTACATCGCGGTGGGAATTTCAGGGGCTATTCAGCATCTCGCCGGTATGAAGGATTCCAAGGTGATCGTGGCGATCAACAAGGATGAGGAAGCTCCCATCTTCCAGGTCGCCGATTACGGCCTCGTCGGTGACCTCTTCCAGATCCTCCCCCAACTCCAGGAGGAGTTGACCAAGGCCGGTCATTGAGTCCAGGAATGAGGATAAACCGGGCGGGCTTCCTGCCCGGGTCATTTTGAGGGCATGGAAATGTCCGGGGCAGCAGGAAGATGAGTATCGAAATCAAAACCGTTGGCGTTATCGGCGCAGGTCAGATGGGCAGTGGCATCGCCCATGTGTGCTCGCTTGCAGGTTTCGACGTCCGTCTTCACGATCTCTCCGAGGAGCGGATCAATGCCGGCCTCGCCACGATCAACGGCAACATGGCGCGCCAAGTCTCGAAGGAAGCCATTTCCGACGCCGATCGCCAGGCGGCGCTTGCCCGCATCGCTCCGGCCCTCACCTATGACGACCTGTCCGCCTGCGACATCGTCATCGAAGCGGCGACAGAGAACGAGGAGGTGAAGCGCAAGATCTTCACCAATCTGTGCCCTTCCCTTCGCTCGGATGCGATGATCGCGACCAATACCTCGTCGATCTCCATTACGCGCCTTGCCGCCGCCACCGACCGGCCGGAGCGCTTCATCGGCATCCACTTCATGAACCCGGTTCCCGTGATGCAGCTCGTCGAGCTGATCCGTGGAATCGCGACCGAAGATCCGACTTACGAATCCGCCAAGGAATTCATCGGCAAGCTCGGCAAGACCGTAACCGTCTCCGAGGATTTCCCCGCCTTCATCGTCAACCGTATCCTTCTGCCGATGATCAACGAGGCGATCTACACCCTCTACGAGGGCGTCGGCTCCGTCGATGCCATCGACACCGCCATGCGGCTCGGCGCGAACCACCCGATGGGCCCACTCCAGCTAGCGGACTTCATCGGCCTCGATACCTGCCTCTCGGTCATGCAGGTGCTGCACGAAGGTCTGGCGGATTCGAAGTACCGCCCCTGCCCGCTTCTCGTGAAATACGTGGAAGCCGGATGGCTCGGCCGGAAGGCCAAGCGCGGTTTCTACGATTATCGCGGCGAGAAGCCTGTCCCGACGCGCTAAACCCTTATCCGCCTCCCTATCGTTACACTGTTCGTCTGGCGTCGGCCCCTGCCCGCTGGCAGGATACGCACGGCGACAAACGGGCAGCATCATGCAGGGCAGGACGCGACGTTCATTGAAAGCAGTGATTTTCGCTGCGGGCGTCTTTCTCTTCGGTCATGCCACCATGGCCCAGGCCCCGCAGCCGGGCCCTGACCCATTCTGGAACGTTCCGGATATCGGCTCGCTACCCGATGACGATCAGGGCCGCCTCGTGCGGCGCGGCCGAGACCTGATCACAGCGACCTATGCCCATCTCGGCCCTGAAGTCCCCGACCCGTCCAAGCGATATGCCGGCAACAACCTCGCCTGCCGCAATTGCCATCTGGACGCGGGCACGAAGAAATTCGGCAATCCGCTCTGGGGATTGATGGACCAGTTTCCGCAATACGATTCCGAGGCCGGCCACGGGATCTCCATCGAGCAGCGGCTCAATGCCTGCATGACCCGCAGCATGAACGGCCGGCCCCTGCCCCTCGACGCACCAGAGATGCGGGCCATGGTGGCCTATATCGAATTCCTGTCGGCGGGCGTGAAGAAAGGCGAGCAGCTGACCGGCTTTGGAGCAGGCCGGATGGCGGAGCCCGACCGCCCGGCCAATCCGCGGCGTGGCGCGAACATCTACAAAGAAACCTGCGCCATGTGCCACAGCCCGGATGGCCGGGGCCTCCGCCGCAGCCTGCCGACCACGGATCTCGGCTATATGGTGCCGCCTCTGTGGGGACCGGACAGCTTCAATGACGGGGCCGGCATGAACCGTCTCGAGACCCTGGCGAACTTCGTCCATTCCAACATGCCGAACGGCACGAGCTACACGGCCCCGCGCCTATCCCCGGAAGATGCCTGGGACGTCGCGGCCTTCGTCGTCTCGCAGCCGCGGCCGCGCAAGGCGGGTCTGGACAAGGATTATCCGGACCTGCTGCTAAAGCCCGCCGATACACCCTATGGCCCCTATGTGGATGGGTTCAGCCGGGAACAGCACATCTACGGGCCCTTCGCTCCCATTCGTGCGGAGATCGCCCGCCTGAAGGCTGCAAGGTCCGCAGGATCGGAGCCTAAACCATTCGGCGGAACAGATCCGTGAAGAAATACGGTCCGAAGCTCCAGAGTCCCGCCCAAAGCGCCGCCCCGATGGCATTCGCCACGACGAAATGATGCCATGGCATGCCCACCGACCCTGCAATGAGGCCGTTGAGCTGTCGCAGCACGACGATGAAGCGCGCAGTCAGAACCATGAAGAACCCTCTCTTCTGCGCCAATGCCTCAAGATGGAAAAGGCGCTCGGGGGTAAGCTTCACCAGATATCCGAACCGCCTCAAGACAGGGCGCCCGCCGAACCGGCCGATGAGATAGCCCGTGCTGTCGCCAAACACGGCGCCCAGCCAGGACGCCAGGAAAACATGGCCGATGGCGAGATCGCCGCGAGCCGCCAACAGGGAGGCGATGATCAGCGCGCTCTCACCGGGCAGAGGCACACCGAAGGATTCGAAATAGAGGATGACGAAAAGAGCAAGGACACCGTAGGCCACGATGGCAGGCTCGATCCAGGACAGGCCTTGTTGCAGCATGCTCATCGGTCTACCGGCTCAGATCATTGGTCCCGATGACGAATTCCTGAAGCATATCAAGGCTTTTCCCATCAGCAACCCCCCCATGTTTTTCATCACGGATTTTCTGTGGGTGCGTCACATACGCCCCGCACGTGATGCTTCACAACAGCGTCACAGTTTCATAGTCTCATGCAACGGGATGCGGATCTTCTCTCTTTGAGGAGGTGAGGTGACGATACACGTCCAGCCTGTTGTGCGACCGGAGGCCTGCCCGGCCCTCGTCCTCAATGCCGATTATCGGCCTTTGAGTTATTATCCCTTGTCCATCTGGTGTTGGCAGGATGCGATCAAGGCGGTTTTCCTCGACCGGGTGAACATCGTCTCCGAATACGACAAAGTCGTCCGAAGTCCGAGTTTCGAAATTCGCCTGCCTTCGGTCATCTCGCTCAAGACCTACGTCAAGCCTACACGCCATCCGGCCTTTACCCGCTTCAACGTCTTTCTCCGCGACCGCTTCACCTGCCAATATTGCGGCGCTCATGAGGATCTCACCTTCGATCACGTCACTCCCCGCTCGAAGGGCGGCCAGACGACCTGGGAAAACGTGGTCGCCGCCTGCGCTCCCTGTAATCTGAGAAAGGGGGACCGGATGCCCAAGGATGTGGAGATGTGGCCGCGACAGAGCCCCTTCGCCCCGACCCTCAACGACCTTCATTCCAACGGTCGCCTTTTCCCGCCGAACTATCTCCACGACAGCTGGCTCGATTATCTCTACTGGGACAGCGAACTCGAACCTTGAGAGCGGCCGCTCAGGCCCTGCCCTTTCGGGCCGCGATACCCGCCAGAGCCGCGAGCGCGAGCGAGATCAGCGCATTCCACCCTGCCAGCGACAATCCGAGGAACCGCCATGCGGCCTCCGTGCAGCTGACGACGCGGATCGTTTGAAGCTGGTTGAGCAGATCGCCCACATTGCCGGCGCCTGCGGCCGCCCCGCCGCCGCAATCGCTCGGACCGAGCCAGAAGCCCCATTCCACGCCGGCATGGTAGGCCCCCATGCCTGCACTGACCACGAAGATGAGCGCAAGGCACCACAGGCCGATGCGCCCCCAACGCGGAGGCATGACGGCCGTCAGCAACGCCAGAGGGATGGCGAGGTAATAGGGATTGCGCTGCTGGAGGCAGAGTTTGCAGGGCTGATAGCCCCAGACATGCTGGAACACGAGCGCGCCGCCGATAGTCGCCGCTGCGGCCAGGGCAATCGTCAGCGCCACCTGCCGGATCTTAAGCTCAGGCCGCATGGCAGCTCCTTCAGAACAGGTAGCGGAACGCGACGAAACCGCCGATGAAAGCTGCGATGGCGAGGATCGCCACCAGATTGAAGTGGCGGTCTATCACATTCTTGATGAACGATCCGAATCGACTCATCAGCAGCGCGATCACGAAGAAGCGCGCGCCCCGGGTCAGGATAGACAGCAGAATGAACCAGCCGAGGCTGTAGCCGGCAAAGCCCGAGGTAATCGTGACCAGCTTGTAGGGGATCGGCGTGAGGCCTTTCAGCAGAATGACCCAGTGGCCGTATTCCGCATAGGAATGCCGGAACGTCTCGGCTCCCTCGGTCAGGCCATAGAGCTGAAACAGCCAGCTTCCGACCGAATCATAGAGCAGGTGGCCGATGAAATAGCCGAGGATGCCTCCAAGCACAGAGGTTATCGTGCAGATCAGGGCATAGGACCAAGCCCGATCCGGCCGCGCCAGCATCATCGGGACGAGCATGATGTCCGGCGGCACCGGAAAGAACGAGCTTTCGGCGAAGGAGACCGCCGCCAGCGCATAGGGGGCCGACGGCTTGGCAGCGAGGGAGAGGGTCCAGTCGTAGAGGCGTCTGAGCATGGTCATCCGGGCCGCATGAGGCAGAACAGGGCCGTCTTAGCCCTGCTTCTTTGAGCATAAGCCGGGGCCGGTGGCGAGAGGTATGAAGTGCCGCGCCATCCGCCTCATGCACATTGACCGCCCTTCCTCGGCCGTGTTACTCGGCACCGCGTTGCCCCTGTGGCGGAATTGGTAGACGCGCTCGACTCAAAATCGAGTTCCGCAAGGAGTGCTGGTTCGATCCCGGCCAGGGGCACCATTTTGATTTGAGTGATGTTTTTGGCCCCTTCGCTCGAACGGTTTTAGTTTCCAGGTCGCCATGTCGGCACTCTGTCGACGCACTGATGCAAATGGTCTTGCCCCATTCGACCGCCAGCTCGATACAACCTTGGACCACCTTCCGGCTGTGAATCCCGTTTTTCACCTGCTCTCTTTTGGGGTCGTCGCCCTAAACAACCCATAGCCGTGCGATTCCTCCTCTCGGAAGGCACCTGAGCGCATGAGCGGCTCCGCCCCAGACAGGACGGCGCTTGCGAGCGATCAGCCTACCTAGCCACCCGGTCAGTATCCGGCCAACACGTTTGCCGCCAGAATGCGTCTCGAATTGTCAGGGAGGTGTTTCATGCCAGCCCAATCGACAGCATTCTCACTCGGCGCAATCTCAGACCATCTTGCCGATCTCATCGACCGCCTCTCTTCCAGACTCGTGATCGTCCATGGAGGCAGACGCGGTTCATCGAGCGGCATTCTCTGGCGGCCCGGCCTCATCGTCACGGCAGAAGAAGCCCTCGAGACGGATGAGAACATCTCGATCACCCGCCCGGACGGAACCCAGGCTGCCGCCACCCTCGTCGGCCGCGACCCAAGTACTGACATCGCCCTGCTTCGAACCGAGGAGCAGCCCCTCGGCGAGATTCCCGTCGGGGCGACTGACGCGATCCGGACCGGTCATTTCGCCATTGCGGTGGGTCGGCGACCTGAGGGCCTGAGCGCCGCGCTCGGCATCGTGGCTCTCGCAGGCGCCCCCTGGCGGAGCCTGCGCGGCGGCCACATCGATCGGCTTCTTCACCTGGATCTCCAGCTGGATCCTCGGTCGGAAGGCGCAGCCGCGCTCGACGCGGATGGGCGGGTAATCGGGATGACGGTCCTCGGCCCCCGAGGCCGCGTCCTGGTGATCCCATCGGAGACCATTGAACGGGTTGTGCCGCAACTGCTCGAACACGGCCGGATCGCACGCGGCTATCTGGGTCTCGGCGTGCAGCCACTTCGGATCGATCCGGCCGTTGCTCAAGCGGCTGGCCTTAACGAACCACGAGGTCTCATGATCATCAACGTGGACCCGGACGGCCCGGGACAGGCCGCGAAACTTCGGCAGGGCGATGTTCTCATCAGCTGGAATGCGCAACCCCTTCGATCCGTGCGCGGGTTGCATACCCTCCTTGGGCCTGAGAGCGTCGGCCAGTCTGTCGAGTTGGGGATCTTGCGGGCCGGTGAGCGGATGATCGTCCCCGTCCAGATACGGGAGCGGCCCCAAGCCTGATGGCGGGGCCCAGGAAGGCAATGCCATGCGAAGCGTGGCACTTCTGATCGATGATACGGACCTTGGCGAGCGGATCTCCGCGATGCTCGCCGAGGAACCCGACATCGCGCTCCTGGATATCCAGGACAACCCCGATGTGGTGATCACCGATCACCTGCCTTGTCTCACCGGGTCTCCGACGATCTTTCTGGAAGACCGCCCGGATGCGTCCGAGGCCCTTGGCGCAGGAGCAAGCGGAGTGCTGCCACGCGACTGTACTGCTGCTGATCTCGCTCTGGCTGTCGAGGCTGCGGCGCGGGGCTTCGCGATCATGCCTCGGGCGCTTGTCAAACCGGAATCGTCGGCAATCCACGATGCGTCCGACGGACCGTTCCCTCCGCACGAGACAAATCTTCTCACGGCACGGGAACTCGAGGTCCTGGGCCTGCTGGCGGGAGGAGCATCCAACAAGCTCATCGCCCGGCGCCTCGGCATCTCGGTCCATACCGCCAAATTCCACGTCGCCTCCATCGCCGCGAAACTCGACGCAACCGGCCGGACGGATGCCGTCGCGCAGGCCGTACGCCTTAGGCTCATCATGCTGTGAGGAGCCAAGTGCCTCGGCCTCCTCATCATACTCTTTGTCTGTGGCCTTTGAGGCAGCTGGATCAGGTTTACCGACGATGGCCGCATCCATCCGCCGAAGGACGCTAAAGCATCGGATGAGAGCATCGTGTGACTGCAAAACCGGGTCCACTTTTGCGCACGATGCGCTAGGGCTTGACCAGGCTGGCAAGTTCAAAACAAAAGATCGCGGATGGCGATCGACCATGGCCCTTGGCCCTGGTAGGTGGCGGTGTAATTATCCCAGCATAAATTTCCTTGGGGGCGCAATTGAAGACTTCTCTCGACCTGGTTCGAACGCTGCGAATCTCTCACCTTGCCGTGGCTCTCAGCCTGATGCTCTCCCCGGCAATGTCCTTCGCGCAAGAGGCCCCCGCACGGCCGCCGGTACAAACTGGGGTGGAGCATACGACCGAGGCCCGAATCGTCCTGGTCGAGTGGCGGATCAAGAAAGGACGCGAGGACGAGTTCCTGGAGTACTGGGCGACACGCGCGACCATCGCAGACCGTTCCGGCCTCATCGGCGAATTCCTCTCGCGTGTCGAAGATCGGAAACAATTTCCGTGGATGGTCTGGAACCTCGATCGGCGCTGGACCACCTTCGTCAATGTCGGGTTCTGGCGGGAAGGAGCGGAATTCCAGCAGCAGATCGGCCGCTTCATCGATAACACGAAGCCGCCCTTGGCTTTCGAGGCTCAGAAGCGGCGACGCGTGTTCCTGGCGCCCGCGCGCTGGCGGATCGGCGCCTCGCCGCTGCTCGCCTCCGATCACCCGAGCGTCCGTTAAAGTCTGTCGCGCCTGCGGAGCCGCTTTGCCTGCGTCGCTGTCTTCCGGAGGATGGGACTACCGGAGGTCCTATCTTACGAAACGGGTATCATGCTCCTTCAACGACGCAGCAGAGCGGTCGCAGCTTCCTTTCCGCTTATGACCATCACCGGTTACGAGAACTCAACGGAGGCATCGGCGCTTCGGCCAATGCCGGTCGTCGAGCGATGAATTCCTCGATCAGACCTGCGCATCGCGGCGGCTCAGGTGACCGAAGGCGCCGAGCACGCTTTCATAGACGGGCCGCTTGAAGGGGATGATCAGCTGGGGCAGCCGCTGCATCTCTTCCCAGCGCCATTCGTCGAATTCGGGTTTGTGGTGCCCGCCGCCGGGCTGGTGGATATTGATCTCGCTCTCGTCGCCTTCGAACCTGAAAGCGAACCATCTCTGTGTCTGACCGCGATAGCGCCCTCGCCACGCACGGCCGGCGACCATCGAGGGCAAATCGTAGGAATACCAATCCGGCGCCTCAGCCAGGAGGCGCACGGAGCGAACGCTGGTTTCCTCATACAATTCGCGCAAAGCGGCCTGATAAGGTTCCTCGCCCGGATCGATTCCCCCTTGCGGCATCTGCCAGGCATAGCCGTCGGCGACCTGATCGCCGCTGGGCTCGGAGCGGCGGCGGCCGACGAAGACTTGGCCTTCCCTATTGAGAAGCATGACGCCGACGCAGGCGCGATAGGGGAGATTGGTCCTGGCCTGCAATCCTTTGGCGCCTCTCATCCGACCACATCCTCCCGCTCAGGCCCGACAATGTTCGAAACACGGCCTATCGACCATTCATGATCGCCCGACGCGTGCTCTTGGTTCCCGAACACTTGCAAGAGTGCCGTGTCGCTTCGCCATGCACAAGCTTTTCTGTGCGTCCCGCTCTTCAAAGCGAAAGGGCCCGACGGCGCGAAACCATCAGGCCCTTTCTTTCAGCAGCGGCCGTCAGGCCGCAACAGGTGATGTCTTAGTTCGGAACGCCCGTAGTGGTATTGGCCGCTCCCTTGCGCACGCCATGGAGGAAGTCGTAGGCGGCGGTCAGCTGCTTGTCCTTGGCCGGATCCGGCGGGACATAGGCCGAGGAACCGCCACGCTCTTCCTTGTCGGCGCCATTCTGGAGATGGCCGCGCAGGCCGGCTTCACCCTTGGTTTCGTCCTTGCCCTTCAACTCGTCCGGAACGTCCTGCAGAACCTCCCGGTCGGGCTCGATGCCCTTGGCCTGGATCGAGCGGCCGGACGGGGTGTAGTACCGGGCCGTCGTCAGGCGCACGGCCCCGTTGCCTCCGAGCGGAATGATGGTCTGCACGGAGCCCTTGCCGAAGGAACGGGTTCCGAGCACCGTCGCCCGCTTATGATCCTGCAGGGCGCCGGCGACGATCTCCGAAGCGGAAGCCGAACCACCGTTGACGAGCACGACGAGCGGCTTGCCCTTGGTGAGATCGCCACCCTTCGCCGTGAAGCGCTGGGTATCCTCCGGATTGCGGCTGCGGGTCGAGACGATCTCGCCCCGGTCGAGGAACGCATCCGACACCATGATCGCCTGATCCAGCAGACCGCCGGGGTTGTTGCGAAGGTCGATGACGAAACCGGCGAGCTTGTCCTGGCCGATATCGCTCGTGAGCTTCTCGATGCCGCTGCGCAGGCCTTCATAGGTCTGCTCGTTGAACTGCGTGATGCGCAGAACGCCGATATCGCCTTCGGCCCGGACGCGCACGGGGCGGACCTTGATCGTCTCGCGGGTGAGTTTCACCTCGAGCGGATCCTTGGCTTCCTTGCGCTGCACCTTGAGCGTGACCGACGAGTTGATCGGCCCGCGCATCTTGTCGACGGCCTGATTCAGGTTGAGGCCCTGGACCTGCTCGCCGTTGATCTGGGTAATGATGTCGTTGGCGAGGATGCCGGCGCGGGAGGCGGGCGTGTCGTCGATGGGGGCGACAACCTTGATCAGGCCGTCTTCCATCGTGACCTCGATGCCGAGGCCGCCGAATTCACCGCGGGTCTGCACCTGCATGTCACGGAAGCTCTTGGCATCCATGTAGCTCGAATGCGGATCGAGCGAGGTCAGCATTCCGTTGATGGCCGATTCGACGAGCTTCGATTCATCGGGCTTCTCGACATAATCCGTCCGGATCTTCTCGAAGACGTCACCGAAGAGACTCAACTGCCGGTAGGTGTCCGTAGAGGCGGCAATCGCACTCGTTGAGGACAGCAGGCTGGTCTGCGACACCATCGACATGCCGCCGGCGCCAATGACCGCGCCAAGAATTAAAAGGGACACTTTGCGCATTATCCGCGAACCTTTTCGCTTTGCGATTTCGCCCACCATGGACCTGGATCGATCGAACCGCCGTCTTTCCTGAACTCTACATAGAGAATCGGATTGTTCTTTTCTATGGCTCCGCCAGCCGACGATATGAGAGATGTATCTCCCATGGCCGCGACAGGTTCGCCAGCGAGCACGAACTGCCCGACATCGACATTGATCTGGTCCATTCCGGCCAGAAGCAAATAATAGCCCCCACCGGCATTGATGATCAAGAGACGCCCATAAGACCGGAAGGGACCGGCGAAGGCAACCCAGCCATCCGCAGGTGATATGATGGATGCCTTCGGACGTGTCGTGATCGAAATGCCGCGCGTCGTTCCGCCATAGCCGTCGGAGGCCCCGAAATCCCGGAGCGTCTCCCCGCTGACAGGCCTTGGAAGCAGGCCCTTTGCCTCGGAAAACGGAATTTTCGGCGCAAGTCGGGCCGGATCCTGGAAAGCGGCCTGGGCGAAGCGCGCACGGGCCTCCTTTTCCTGGGCCTCGGCGGCCTTGCGAGCCTCGTCCGCCGCCCGTTGGGCACCGGCGATCTCCTTCTCCATGCGGTCGATCAACTCTTTGAGAGTACCGGCCTGACGGGCCAGATTCGCCGTTTTTTCCTTCTCGGCGCCCACCGAGCGCTCGACCTCGGCGATGCGGCGCTGGCGGGCATCGACGAGAGCCGTGAGGCGCCCCTGCTCGGCGGTGAGGGCCGTCAACTCGGTGCCCAGAGTCGATCGGTCGGTCGCTATGGCGTTCTTGAGGCGGACAAGTTCGGCCAGGTCCGTTGCCAGGGCCTCGGCCTCCGTCCGCAATTCGGGCAGCACGGCGCCGAGCAGAATCGAGGCGCGAACCGCCTCCAGCATGTCTTCCGGACGCACGAGAACGGCCGGAGGGGGACGACGGCCCATGCGCTGGAGCGCAGCGAAGACCTCGATGATGATGCCGCGACGGCCTTCCAGGGAGCGGCGGATGGCCGCCTCGCTCGCCGTCAATGTCTGAAGGCGCTGCTCCAGATCGCGAATGCGGTCTTCGGTCAGACGGACACGGCCCGCCGTCTCGATCAGGGCCGCGTTGAGCTTCGCCCGATCCGTGCCGATCTCGGCGATCTCGGCCTCGAGTTTCCTGCGGGCTTCGGCGCTCGCGGCCATGGCCTCTTCCAGGGTCTTGAGGTCTTTCTCCCGCTGGGCTTTCTGCTCGACCGTCTCCGGGGGCACCTGCGGCACCGCCGAGGCAGGCGCAGGCGCCTGTTGAGCCTGTGCGGCCCCCAGGGTGAAAACGACCAACCATGCAGCAAAGCCGAAAGCCCTGCGGGGAAGAGAAAGCGTGATGCGGGTCATCCCTTCATGAATCGTCGTGACCGGCACGATGATAAGGGTGACCGGCGATGATTGTCAGCGCCCTATAGACCTGCTCGGCCACGAGCGCGCGCACGATCTGGTGCGGCATGGTGAGCGCACCGAAGGATACGACGAGTTTGGCCCTCTGGAGGACCTGCGGATCGAGCCCGTCCGGGCCGCCGATGACACAGGCGATGCCGGGGCTGCCCTCGTCGCGCCAATGCCTGAGCTTTTCGGCGAAGGCCTCGCTGGAAGGGCTCTTGCCGCGCTCGTCGAAGACGATCAGCAAGGACGACCCGGCCTTTTCCAGGAGAGCGGCAGCCTCCTCGGCCCGGCGGTCATCCTCCCGGCGCGCCCGGCTTTCGGGCAATTCGACAATATCGAGCCCGGCCATGCCAAGGCCACGGCCCATGCCCTCGATCCGCTGCCTGTAGCGTTCGACCAGCTCCCGCTCGGGGCCGCTTTTGAGACGGCCCACGGCCAGCAAGCTCAGTCGCAACGCCTCAAGCCTCTATCAGCTGGTGCGATCTTGCGGACGGTCGGCGCCCCACATTTTCTCGAGGTTGTAGAATCCACGCACCTCGGGACGGAAAATGTGAACCAGAATGTCGCCGGCATCGATCAGCACCCAGTCGCAGGCCGGAAGGCCTTCGACGCGCGCGTTTCCGAAGCCTTTGTCCTTGAGATCCTTGATCAAACGATCGGCGATCGCGCCCACATGGCGGTGGGAGCGGCCCGACGTGACGATCATGGTATCTGCAAGCGAGGTTTTGCCGACAAGGTCGATTTCGACCGTATTCTCGGCCTTCATGTCCTCGAGGCTGGCCAAGGCGGCCGCCCGGATATCCTCATCATGGGGAGCCTTCGCTCCGGAGAGAGGGGGAAGCGGATTCAGGTCCGCTTCAAGCGAAGATAGTCGGTTCAGGTTCAGACCCTTTCAACCAGCGCTACACGTTGCGCCGTCACTCTAAGATAATGTGGAACGGCACCTCATTTCAACGCCCCCCAAAGGGAGAAGTTCGTCGCAACCGGCGAAGCTCGGTCGACGACAGAAAGGAGCGCGGCCCGTGGAGGAAGACCCAGGCAGGGGGAGCAAGGTCCGGTAGGGCCGGTGCCTCGCTCTCCGCGATGCGGCCGCCCGACAGGGTGATGGCGCTTCGGGAGCGTCCCGCCTTCAAGGTCCAGCCGGGCCGGTCGATGATCGCGATGGGCATCATCCGGGCGATTCTGCGCCAGCCGCGCCAGCGGTGGAAGCTTGCGAGATTATCCGCCCCCATGATCCAGACGAATTTGACGCCGGGATAGCGCCTTTTGAGATAAGCCAGAGTATCGACGGTATAGCGGGCGCCGATGGCCTCCTCGAAGACGGTGACGTCGATGCGGGGATGGGAGGCGACCTTGCGGGCTTCCTTCGCCCGCACCGATGTCGAAGCGAGTTCGCCCGGATCCTTGAGCGGATTGCCCGGCGTGACGATCCACCAGATGCTATCGAGCCCGAGGCGCTTGAGAGACATGAGGCTCACATGGCGATGCCCCGCATGGGCGGGATTGAACGAGCCGCCATAGAGGCCGATCCGCATGCCAGGGGCGACCCGGGGCAGACGGGCGAGGCCCGAGGGCCTGAGGCGGAACCTCGAAGGCGGCATCACGGACGTGTCTGGCCCGAACCGCGGATGCGATATTTGAAGGAGGTCAGCTGCTCGACGCCGACCGGACCGCGGGCATGCATCCGCCCCGTGGCGATGCCGATTTCGGCTCCGAAGCCGAATTCTCCGCCATCGGCGAACTGGGTTGAGGCGTTATGCAGCACGATGGCGGAATCGACCTCCGCCATGAACCGCTCCGCGGCGGCCACGTCGTCGGTGACGATGGAATCGGTATGATGGGAGCCGAAGGTTTCGATATGGGCGATAGCCCCGTCGAGCCCGTCCACGACTTTCGCGGAAATGATGGCGTCGAGATATTCCGTGCGCCAATCCTCCCCCGAAGCCGGTGTTGCCCGCGGATCGGCGGCCAGGACCGCCGCGTCGCCGCGCACGGCGCAGCCCGCATCGAGAAGCATGGCGACGAGCGGCTTCAGATGGGTCGCGGCGCAGGCCTTGTCCACGAGAAGGGTTTCAGCCGAGCCGCAGATGCCCGTGCGGCGCATCTTGGCGTTCAGGACGATCCGCTTGGCCATGTCGAGATCGGCCTTGTCATGGACGAAGACATGGCAGAGGCCTTCGAGATGGGCGAAGACCGGCACCCGCGCCTCTTCCTGGACGCGGGCCACGAGGCTCTTGCCGCCGCGCGGCACGATCACGTCGATATTGCCGTCGAGCCCGGAGAGCATGGTGCCGACCGCCGCCCGGTCGCGGGTCGGCACGAGACGAATGGCATCGGAAGGCAACCCTGCCTGAGCCAAACCCTCCCCCATCGCCTCGGCGATGGCTGAGGCCGTGCGGAAGCTTTCCGAGCCAGTGCGCAGAATCGCGGCATTGCCGGCCTTGAGGCAGAGCGCGCCCGCATCCGCAGTGACATTCGGGCGGCTCTCGAAGATCACGCCGATGACGCCGAGCGGTGTCGCCACGCGCTCGATCAGGAGGCCGTTCGGACGCTCGAACGAGGTGAGGACACGTCCGACCGGATCGGGCAATGCGGCGATACTTTCCACCGCAGCGGCAATGCCTTCCAACCGCTCGCGGTCGAGGGTGAGACGGTCGAGGAACGCCGGGGTCTGGCCCTTGGGGCGCGCCTCGGCGAGATCCTCCGCATTGGCGGCGAGAATGGCACCCGAACGCGCGCGGATGCAGGCTGCCATGGCCCTCAAGGCTGCCTCCTTCTCGGCGGCGGTGGCAATGGAAAGGCGGCGGGCGGCCTGTCGCGCACGGCGGCCGAGATCGTTGAGCAGGGCTGGGATGTCCCGAGCCTCAACCGAAGCCGCATGCGCGGCGTTGAGTCGGTCGGCGGGATTGATCCCGCTCAGGGTCTGAGTGTCATCCATGTCCAAGCCTCGCGGACGATCCGCATCCAAAACCAAATCCGTGGCGCGCTCGGCGAGTCGTGACCCCAGCCGCACCCTGTCTCCCGACAAGGCCCGTCCTGGGGCTGCAACCGAACAGCGCATCGGCACGTCCGGGTGGCACTACAAGACCTGGAGCGGCCCCTTCTACCCATCCGAACTGAAGCCGAAGGACTTCCTGTCCTTTTACGTTGAACATTTCAACACGACCGAAATCAACAATTCCTTTTACCGGCTTCCCACGGAGAAGGCGGTCAAGGCCTGGCGGGACGGCGCTCCGGAGGGCTTTCTCTTCGCCTGGAAGGCCTCGCGCTACATCACGCATCTCAAGCGCCTCAAGGACGTGAAGGATAGCATCAAGCTTGTCTTCGATCGCATGGCCGGGCTCGGCCCCACATTCGGTCCCGTGCTGTTCCAGCTTCCGCCCACTTTCAGAGCCGAGCCGGACAATTTCGAACGGCTGGCCCATTGCCTGAAACATGTTCCGTCGCGGTGCCGATGCGCCTTCGAGTTCCGCCATCCGAGTTGGTACGAGGACCAGGTTCTCGACCTGCTGCATGATCATAACGCGGCTCTTTGCCTATCGGATCATGCCGCTGCTCCTGCGCCGTGGATCGCCACCGCCGATTTCATCTACATTCGCGCCCATGGCACCCATGGGCGCTACGCGGGAAATTACAGCTCCGATACGCTACGGAACTGGGCGCAAAAGCTCCGTCGCTGGCGCAGGGAGAAGCGCGATGCCTATGTCTATTTCGACAATGACGTGAAAAGCGCAGCCCCAGCCGATGCGCAAAAGCTCATCGAGTACGTAAAGGCCTGATCACTCGGCGTTGAGAGCCATGTCGTCCCGATGGATCATCTCGGTCCGGCCCGGATAGCCGAGGATCGCTTCGATCTCACGGCTGGGACGGCCGATGATACGGGAAGCATCCTCCGCATCATAGGCGACGAGGCCCCGTCCCAGGATGCGGCGCTCGTCACGAATCGTGACCGCATCGCCCCGGGCGAACACGCCCTCGATCCGGCGCACGCCAACCGGAAGGAGGCTCGCGCCCCCCTGAAGGGCTCGGATCGCGCCCTCATCCACATAGAGCGTGCCGCGCGGTTCGAGCGCACCCGCGATCCAGGTTTTGCGCGCGGTCGCGGGATTGGACGGCGTGAGAAACCACGTGCAGCGGCCGCCCTCGGCGATGCGCTTCAAGGGATTCTTCGCGCGCCCGTCGGCAATGATCATATGCGTGCCGCCGGCGGTGGCGATCTTGCCCGCTTCGACCTTGGTGCGCATGCCGCCACGGGAGAGTTCCGACGCCGCGCCCCCTGCCATCGCTTCGATGGCAGGCGTGATCCGCTCGACCACGGGAATGTGCTGCGCATCGGGATTGGAGGCCGGCGGCGCCGTATAAAGCCCGTCGATATCGGAGAAGAGCACCAGCAGATCCGCGCCGATCATGGTGGCGACGCGAGCGGCCAGCCGGTCGTTGTCGCCATAGCGGATCTCGCTCGTCGCCACGGTGTCGTTTTCATTGACCACCGGCACGGCCCGCATTTCGAGAAGCTTCAGGGTCGTGGCGCGGGCATTGAGATAGCGGCGGCGCTCCTCCGTGTCGGAGAGCGTCACCAGAATCTGTCCCGCCGTGATACCGTGATGAGCCAGCACCTCGGACCAGGTTCGCGCCAGGGCGATCTGCCCGACCGCCGCGGCCGCCTGGCTTTCCTCGAGCTTCAACGGCCCTGGCGGCAGTCCCAGCACCGTGCGGCCCATGGCGATGGCGCCGGAGGATACCACCAGCACATCGGCGCCCTGCGCATGAAGATCGGCGATATCCTCGGCCAGAGCCGCAAGCCAGGCGTGATTGAGGCGCCCGCGCGCGCGATCGACCAGGAGCGCGGAGCCGACCTTCAGGACGACACGGCGGAACTGACGCAGGTCAGGGCTCACGGATGCCATTCCTCTTGCGTCTCGACCACGGCCTCCACGGCCTTGGCTTCATCGATTACCGAGAGAAGCGCCTGCAGGACCTCCTGCACCCCCTGCCCCGAAGCGGCGGAAACTACATAGGGCGTGCGCTTCGAGGCCCGTTTCAGGCGCGCGAGCTGCTCCTTCAACGTCTCCTCGTCGAGGGCATCGGCCTTGGAGAGCGCCACGATCTCGGGCTTGTCGGCAAGACCATGGCCGTAAGCCTCGATCTCGTGACGGACCGTCTTGTAGGCCTTGCCCGCATGCTCGCTCGTGCCCTCGACAAGATGCAGGAGCACGCGGCAGCGCTCCACATGGCTCAAGAAACGGTCGCCAAGCCCCACGCCCTCCGATGCGCCCTCGATGAGCCCCGGAATGTCGGCCAGCACGAATTCCCGGTTATAGGCGCGCACCACGCCGAGGCCCGGATGAAGCGTGGTGAAGGGATAGTCCGCGATCTTGGGCTTTGCCGCCGTGACGGTGGCGAGGAAGGTGGATTTGCCCGCGTTGGGCAGCCCGACGAGGCCGGCATCGGCGATCAGCTTGAGGCGCAGGATGATCCAACGCTCCTGGCCTTCCTGACCCGGATTGGCCCGGCGCGGCGCGCGGTTGGTCGAGGTGGTGAAATAGGCGTTGCCGAAACCGCCATTGCCGCCCTTGGCCAGAAGTATCCTCTGGCCGACCTCGGTCATGTCGGCGATGACGGTCTCGCCATCCTCGTCCAGGATCTCGGTGCCTGCCGGGACCTTGAGAATGACGTCGTTGCCCTTGCCGCCGGCACGGTTCTTGCCCATGCCGTGCTCGCCCTTCTTGGCCTTGAAATGCTGCTGATAGCGGTAGTCGATGAGGGTGTTGAGGCCCTCCACGCATTCCGCCCAGACATCGCCGCCGCGTCCGCCGTCGCCGCCATCCGGCCCGCCGAACTCGATGAACTTTTCGCGGCGGAACGACACGCATCCGGCGCCGCCGTCGCCTGAGCGGATATAGATCTTGGCTTGGTCGAGAAATTTCATAATCCGCATCCTTTACGGGACAAGGCGTGCGGGGGCAACGCGAACCATCCGGAAGCGCTCCCGAATTGATCGGGAGCGCTTTTCGCATCAACTGGCGAGGGACAGGACCTCGCCCGTTTCAGGCGCGACGGGCTCTCTGACGAGGCCCGTGTGCCCCCAGGTTTTCAGGCTCTCCCAGGCCCGCCGATCGAGGCGAAACTGGTCGGCGGGGTAGAACCCGCCCCGCGCGGGAAGCTCGGCAAGGCCGGAGCCCTGATAGGCGAAACCGCACTTCTCCAGCACCCGGCGGGAGGGTGGGTTGATCACCCGGGCGGATGCCGTGAGTTCGCTCTCGTCGCCATAGGCGAAGAACGCGTCGATCAACGCCCGGGCGGCCTCGGTGGCGTAGCCCTGCCCCCAGAAGGGGATGCCGAGCCAGTAGCCGAGACTCGGCCGGCCATCCTCCGGACTCGGGCCGATGCCGACGACGCCGATCAAGCTGTTCGGCTTGCCTTTCGGGGTGATGGCGAGCTGCAGGCTATGGCCATCCGCATTGGCCTGCCGGGCCTGGAAGATGAACCGCTCCGCGTCCTCCGGTGGGTAGGGATGCGGAATGCGGGCCGTCATCTCCGCGACAGCTTTCTCACCGGCAAGGCGTACGATGGCTTGGGCATCCGCAAGACGGGGCCAGCGCAGCCAAAGGCGGCGGGTTTCCAGGCGGAAAACATCGTCACGGGTGAGGTCGGGAAACATGGTCCTGCTCCGATCCGGTTGGGCCCTTTCGCGAGCCCTGAAATGACGAAGGGGAGGTGGACATCCCACCTCCCCTGTCGATCTCGGATCTGGAGCTTGGCCTTTTCGGGCCTTTTAGGAGCTTCTGGATCCGCCGGGTCGGTGTGATGCCGGCGGGAGCTCCTTCGTTTTGCTCTCGCCGTTTACTCTGCAGCCTCTTGGGCCGGGACGACCGATACGAAAGCTCGGCCTTGTTTCGTAAGAAATCGGACGCGGCCATCGGCCGTGGCAAAGAGGGTATGATCCTTGCCCATGCCGACATTGGCGCCCGCATGCCACTTCGTGCCGCGCTGACGAATAATAATGTTGCCCGACACGACCTGTTGATCGCCGAACTTCTTGACGCCCAGACGACGGCCTGCGGAATCGCGACCGTTGCGAGACGAGCCGCCTGCTTTTTTGTGAGCCATGGGTCTACTCCCGTGTTCCTGTCAGTTGCCGTTCGCTTATTCAGCGGTGGCCGGCGCAGCTTCTTCAGCCGCAGCCTTGGTGGTCTTCTTTGCCGCAGCCTTCTTGGGCTTCCCGCCTTGACCGAGGATCTCGGTAATCCGGACCACGGTGTAATCCTGGCGATGCCCACGCTTGCGGCGCGAATTCTGGCGGCGGCGTTTCTTGAAGGCGATGACCTTCTCGCCGCGGGTGTGCTCGACAACCTCGCCCGCCACGGTGGCACCCTCAATGAGGGGCGCGCCGACCTGGGTGCCGTTGTCGTTCGTGACCATCAGAACCTGGTCGAACGTAACGGCGGCGCCCGGCTCGCCCGCGAGCTTGGCGACGGTGATGACGTCATTGGCGGCAACGCGATACTGCTTGCCGCCGGTCTTGATCACTGCGAACATCTTGATCCTCGTGTTCAAACCCAACTCTCCGCGGGAAACCCGCAGGGTCGGCTTTTTGGCAGTTTCCGGCTTCATTTCACGATGGCCGACAGCCACCGCAGCGAAACGCGCAGACACAAGGGCCCACGCGTAAAGACGGCCTCTCTAAGGGAAGTCTCCGGCCGTTGTCAATCAAAAACCCTCCAAGAACCCTGCAAAAACCCGTCAAAGGGTGCTTGAAGAGCCCGAAGGTGCGTGATATCCACCCCGCCTCAACCAGCCGAACTTGGCAACGAGCCGGCCCTCCGGAGAGGTGGCAGAGTGGTTGAATGCACCGCACTCGAAATGCGGCATACGGGCAACCGTATCGGGAGTTCGAATCTCCCCCTCTCCGCCAGCTAACCCTATGATTTCATTATGATTTCTTAGAGTACAGCTAGAGCCTTCGAGACTTCCAAAACAGCCCAACAGATCAATCCGTCACACTCGTGTCACAGGCGGGCTGATTTCTATGGCTACCATCCGCAAGCGCGGCAATTCCTGGCAGGTCCAAGTTCGACGGCAGGGCTTTTCGTCTCTCGCGCAAAGCTTCTCCACCCATGCCGATGCGGTAGCGTGGGCACGGGATAAAGAACGCTCCATAGATCGCTCAGAAATTTTGCCTAATCACCGCTCCCTAAAGGCGGTGAGGCTTCATGACCTGCTAGATCGCTATGAACGCGAAGTGACCCCCAAGAAACGGGGCGCTGATCGAGAGATCCATAAGCTCCGCATCCTCAAAGCTCACGACGTTGCAAAGGCTGGTCTCGATAAAATCTCTGGGCGAATGATCGCCTCTTATAGAGATGATAGGCTCAAGCTCGTAAGCAGCGGAACGGTGCGGCGGGAACTCGCCATCCTTCAACACTGCTTTGAAGTGGCCAGAAAGGAATGGGACCTTCCCATCCTGATCAATCCTGTCCGACAAATTACACTCCCCAAGGCAGGAAATGCCCGCCAACGAAGACTCAACCCTGACGAGATCGAGACTTTTTGGGCAGCCGTTGACCGCGCCAGAGCACCATGGATGAAGCCCTTTATAACTCTCGCCATCGAAACAGGCATGAGACGGGGCGAACTCTTAGCCATTCGATGGGAGGATATCGATGCTGCATCGCAGACCCTGCATGTGCGCCAAACCAAGAATGGCTATGAGCGCACAATTCCTTTGACGCCATGCGCGTGTAGGACATTCCTATCGATGCAGAGAGAGGCTGCTTGTATCTTTCCCGTGACCCCATGGCAGTGCGCCAGGCATGGGAGCGGCTTATTGTACGAGCTCAGCTTAAAGATCTAAGATTTCACGACTTACGTCATGAGGCTATATCGAGATTTTTCGAATATGGTCTCTCTACGCCAGAAGTATCTTTGATTAGCGGTCATCGCGACCTACGTATGCTTGCTCGCTATACGCATTTAAGACCCGCAGATATCGCCAAGAAGCTTAGATCGATTTCATCATGAAAATGAGAGCTATGAATGATCAGCCCAACACCTCTATTATGCTAATAAGAGTTTCTTTTTTTAAGATCACATTTGCACCGAATAAATTTTTTCGCGTTTGTTTTTATAATGCTACTAAATCATCTTGTTTTTACTTAGCAGATAAGCTCACATATACATGGAATGAAAATTTTATTCTAAATTTTGATGGGATTTTATGGCAAAGAAGAAAACAAAACTAGGGACTAAGGCTACAATACCCCTTAGTTAACCACATTAACCATCTAAAGTTGAACTTCGCTTAAATTAATGGAGACACTACACTCGATGATTGAAAAACTAGGGCAAAGTAAACCGACTTAGCGGCTAGCCCTAACTACGGGGCAAATCGTGGCTGAGCTTCAACCTAGAGCGCTACATCTCCATACACTCGACTCTCTGATTGCTGACTTGGTGAGTGGCAGAGCTGTCCTAGTAGGTGATAAGGAATACCGCCTTCCAGATGACGCAACGCGCAGCACCCTTCAATGGTACCATGAGGTTGGCGTCAAAGGATGGCCAGCAAATGTCAGTCTCACTAGTGGGGAGCAATTAGCTGATGCGGCTCTTAAAACTCCTCCTGAGTTGCCGCCGCTTCAGGCCCGCCCTGCTAATGCCAATACACGGCGCTTACTCCTAAAACGCCTAGAAGCCCACCGTTTTGCGGGACTTCATAAGTTTGGGACTCCAGCAGCTGCTCCAGAAAATTATATCCACGATTTCTCAGCGTCATTGACCTTATTCGAAGGTCGAAATGGTTCGGGTAAAACGTCTCTTGCAAATGCTATTATTTGGGCACTTACCGGTGAGCTGCTGCGGCCTCAACGCCTGCCTGAGAAGACAGAGCAGAATTTCCCGTGTTGGGTTGATCCCATCAACGATGGAAGTCCCTCAATCCATCAGCTAACACCCGTCACTCCGATGCCTGACGTGGCTGACTTCCGACCATCTGATGAATGGGTCCCGGCTGATACCTGGGTCGAGTTAACTTTCGAGGATGAGAACGGAAATACAATTCCTATTCGACGAACTCATATCCGCACATCCAGAGGAAAGCCGGTTGAAACTTGCGATTTGAGTGCGTTGGGAATCGATCCGATTGGCACGAGAATAGGAACACTAATGCCCGGACTACTGGGCTTCATCAAGGTAGGTTCGGAGTCTGAGCTTGGCAGAGCTGTATCTCAGCTGACAGGACTTTCAGCCTTGGTCGATCTAGCTGGTCATGCACGACGTGCTAAAGACAAGATCGATAAGGATTATAGAAAAGCGAAAATTCAGGAACGGGATCGAATTGACCAAGCTTATAATACGATAAAAAATGATCTTGAGAGAGCACTTGCAGATCGGCCAGATCTCAAACCAAGTGCCGATATACCTCCGCCTTCCGACGATGCGACCATTGAGATTACTTTGGAAGCGATTAAGCAGCACTTCAATGATCTCAAGTCGTCTGCATTTGGCTCGGTTAAAGAGATTCTCTGTGCTGAATTCGACCCCACAGACAGCCAGAGTAAAGCCAATCTAGAAAAGAGTATTGGCCCTGCTCTCAGTGAGCTGGCTCAACTTGCTCGCCTAACGCCGTTGGCGAGATTGAATAGCCTAAGAACTTTAACGTCAGATCAATTGAAATCAGTCGATGGCAAGATCGCAAATCTGCAACAAGAGGCTAGGACATTAGCTGCTCTTGCAAAGACGCCAGATGCAGCTGCGAGGACTCGTCTATATGCGAGAATTGCTTCCTGGATAGCGGACCATCCTGATCCGAACCTTAACCTCGATATATGCATCGTATGTGGCGGTCCCCTCATTGACGTAGTCGATGATGTAACCGGTAAGGCCGTCAAGATTCACATAGAAGAAGCGAAAGTAGAAGCTAAGCTACTTTCTCAATCACTCGCCCAATGGTCTCAAGCTGCCCTTAATGAACTATCGGCAGGGTTGCCTGAGGCACTCCAAAGAGAGATCAAAATTGATTTGCCTCCTCATCCTTGTGATCTTCTTCGCGCTGCTCTCATCGACGAGCTATTCGAGCACCCTTCGTTCTCAGGAGTATTATCGCCTCTCAAAGAGGAAACAGCAAAGGCATTCGACGCTGCAGTCATGCACAAGTCTGCATTAGCAGATGAGACCTTAATCGATTTACCTTCAGAATTCAGCGAGCTAGAGCTTACTTTAAGACGGGTTGATCGAGCATTGCGCTTTGCAAGATGGCGACAAGCCAATGAACCGCTTGCTCGAACAATTGTTGAAACGGTCATTGGAAGACCCGCAAAGGATAATGAAGCAGTCGAAAAGAAGACACTGATTGGCAAGCTCCTTGAGCTTGAAGCGACGGTAAAGGCTGCAAAGCCATTAACAGACGCACTAGACTTATGTCATCGCCTCGATAACCAACTCGTTCAGCGCCGAACTGTCGAGAAGAGGCTAGAGACATATTCCATTTCCAGCGCAGCATTAGGAAATCTCCTCAAACTGGGGGACCTAGCCGACCTTCAGGTTAATGAACTTCAAGAGAAGCTAGGTACTTCCACCGCAACGTGGCGCAAAAAAATTTATACTGGTGCCTTTCCAACGATTGCGCATGAACTGGTTGGTACTTCGTTGGGTCGAGATGGTGAACTGGGCCTACGAATGCGCTCCGGAGGAGTAACAGCGCCTGCTCAACATATAACGAATGCCTCTGCTCTAAGGGCAAGCCTTGTGGCATTTTATCTAGCTTTCTGGGAATATGTGATGGCAGAGCGAGGTGGTTTGAACCTTATTCTGTTTGATGATCCTCAAGAGCTGCTTGATGATGAGAACCGCGAGTATCTCGCCACGGCCCTGTGCTCACTTCCCAAAATCGGAGCGCAAGTTGTCTTGACGTCTTATGATTCTCGTTTCTCTAGCTGTGTAGCGAAAGCGACTGGGATCGGAGGTGTGGCCCACTTCGAGGTACAACCTGCTACACGGAAACATCCAACCCTTCGTACCATTCCACCACGCTCCGAAATCATTAAGCGTAAGGCAGCTTATGATGAGGATCGCGACGCTGAAGTTCCTGCTCGTGACTACACTGATGCATGTCGGGTTTTCCTTGAAAGCAAGTTAGGGGATATTTTTGAAGACCCTGCTTTCTCAACATGGGTTAAAGAAAACCCTCACCCAGCACTTGCAAGTTATGTTTCCAGATTACGCAGCCAAGTCGCGGCAGCAGGGCCGCAATCAATGTTTGGCATTCGCATCTTCAAGCAGTTCGTCGACCATCCTGCGCTCCAAGATAAGTCGAATACCATTGAATTAATGAATAAGTCGCATCACGGTAAACGCCATGAGATTCGGGCAGGTGATGTCGCATTATGCACTGACGATCTTGATAGCCTTGTCAAGCACGCGGAAGAAATGTGGGACGAATGCAGACGCTGGCGAAGGCGTGATCCATCTACTCGAGATCCTGTGCCTTCTCCGACCCCACTGGAACCTATTCAGGCTCCTAATCTCAAGATCACCATTTGCCCTGACCTAGCAGCTTTTACTGAACATTCCTCATCCGAAGAATCACAAGAAGAAATCCAACCTCTTGATCCTAAAGCTTTTGAAGGCAAAGCGACGTTTTATCTCCGTCGGGATAATTTCGGCTTTGCCGCTCCAGAGGGTTCAATAGCTATCGTTGAAGCTGAACCCACAGCTGTTGATGACAGGCGCCTAGTTGTAGCGCGGCATGAAAATAAGATTCTTGCCCGACGCTTTCTTCGATCTACAAATTCAGAACTGATCGGGCTTACAGCAGAGACTCTTGATCCACGTACCAGGACTCCCAAGACCATCTTCCTTCGCGAAGATGAAGTAGCCCTTCACAGGGTAACTGGAATTATTTTTGATCATGATCTTACGGTTGATCGAGGCTCTGATGAAGCTGTATCCGTTGATGCAAGCAAGATCTTTCAAAGCATTAAAGTTGCCTACCGTGTTATCGATGAGAGCGCGGTGCCTTTGGCTCTTCCAAAGCAGGTCGTACTCGGAGGCGCTCAAATTCAACTAGATACTCTTGATTCCTACCATGGAAGGCTTGCAGCCTTACAGCTGAAAGATGGTTTGGGCATCTTTAAAAGAATTGGTTCAACACTCCCTGGCGAATTAAACCATATTAGGCAGTTTGAGAGTATTGGCGGCCTAGGATCTTCGCAGGTGCTTTCAATTGGAAAGCCTCAAGTCGGATTGCAAGAACTGGTTAGTGCACGTTTGATTCTGGGTGTATTGTACCACGGTTGATGAGAGACAATCAGGACAAGGTGAAGAATATAAACCACTAGCAACTGTTCTAAAATAATAGGGCTGTTCGTGATGTCGCTCTTTCCTGACGATGAAGATCAGGACGATGTCGATTTTGACACGCCTCCTGATCGGGCTTGGATAGTCAAACTTCTCTTTTGGTGTCCATCGCAGCTTTCAGATGAGGATATGGAGCTGTTCTTCAGACGCCGCGATGGGAGATGGAGCGGGCAGACAAAGGCGGCTCTTCAACGCCATAATGCCAAAGGCTTGGACCTTAACCAGAATTGGGCACTGGTTGAACAAACCTGGACATGCCCAATCTGCAAGAGGTCAAAAAACGAGATTTTTCGGCTCTCAACACGTGGAATTTTATTAGCCAAATTAGAGGAGCATCATGATCACTTGCGAGATTATGTTCGCAAGCGGGCTCATGATCTATATGGCGAGAAATGGTTGGTCGATATCCCAAGAGGTGGGCACCATCTTGCCGATCAACTGGAGCATCTTGTTTCCAGCTTTACACCTGAATTGGTCTGCTCAGAATGCAATGCGGCAGATGGTAAGGCGAAGGCGCATCTGAAGGGAAAAGTGCATACCTACTTTAGCTTTTCCCCATCAGAGATTGCGCAGTTCATCACACCAAAACCAAACGTTCCTCACGGCATAGATTTGCAAAAGGTCGAGGATGCTTGGGATCAAGCTCGCCCAAAGCTCGAAATGCGTCTTAAGCTCATAGACGACACCTTAAGCCTTATCCAATCTGGAGTGCTTAGGCATGAGCTTGGGACGCCATGGTTTTGGGTGACACAACGACAGTTCGCCCCCCACACCCAACTTTACCAAGCATTCTTGTCAGAAACTAACCGCGATGAGCGAGGACGAGAGTTATCTCGAATGCTCGATGAATTTCTAGCGCGGTCAGTTCAAAAGGACTCGCCAGTCATTGCCCCCAAAACTAGTTCAGCAGCTCATAAGGTTCGTGTGCCAAGTAACGCTGAGTATGCCGCCTATACTGACCCTGTCTCGGCTCGCCGCTGGGAAGCTACGCCTGAAATTTGGAGTTGCCCCGTCTGTCAAAGGTCAAAGCGGCAGATAGTCAAGTGGTCAAAGACGGGAAACAAATGGTCAGGAGGAATCCGTGAGCATTTGGAGCCTATTGCTGAGACGGATGAGACGGCGCTTTGGGCCCGGCGTCGTCTGTTGCCGGGCTTCCGAAATGCTTTCGTAATGCGTGATTTCAATAATACTTTAATATGCTCTGGCTGTCAGGATGTTGCCACCCAACTTAAACAGCGTAGGAGAGACATTCCTGATCAGTCTCTTGCACTCGATGACATACGGGAATGTCTTGTAACCATCGAAGCTCACGCGGATCATCAAGTGAATTGGGAAGAAGCCGCTAATCGTGCCCTGAGCAACGCGGCAGTGGGATCAGCATGGGATGCTTATTTTAAACACTGCTCAATGGCTTGGGAAGCACGACAGCATTATCGACAGTTAGTTCATTATAGTGGCTATGATGAAAATAAAGCGCTCCGAACCATAGCTGAAGATATTATGCTTGACGCACAAATCGATGATACAGACGAGGCGCTTTCTCTAGCAAAATGGCTGCTTTCTGATGTGGAGAGGCGATACTCAAAAAGCGCCGCAAAAGCCTAAGTTAACAGAGTCCGGTATGAAACCTTTTTCTCATTACACCACTGAACAAGGACTTCGTGGCATCAGTCATTCTCAAGCCCTTTGGGCGACTGAATTCATTTCCGTCAACGATAGGACGGAGTTCATATATGCATTTTCTGCTATATATGAGGCTATGCTAGGCAATGTGTTGGATCGTGTGCCGCATGATTTGCGAGATATGACCAAAGGCAAAAGCGATGTTTCAGAAATTGTTTTTAATTTCAAGAATCAGATGCGAAAGCAGGCCGAGGTCGAAGACGGGTATGGAAGCCTTTACGTGGCATCCTTTGCACGTGGCAGGAATGATGAGGAAGACCAACGAGGTATTCTGACGCTTTGGACACGTTACACAAAAGATAAGGGGTACTGTTTACAATTTTATAGAGAGCAAATTGAGGAAACTATTGAGAGAGAAAAGAGGCGTTACTCGTATGCATGGCTTGAAATTGCGGAAGTCGTATACGGTATAGATAAAAGCGATTCTGAATTTCGCTATCTCGTCGAGCAGTTCACTCTTCGAATGCTCCTCTGGATAGGTCAAGATAGGCGAGACAGTCGGGTCTTACCCGACCCAGATCTTATTGATGTCGATAGCATTTTTCTAACTCGACTAACGAGGTTTTGTGCAAAACATAAAGATTCAAGTTTTTCAGATGAGCGCGAGATTAGAATCTTTGCCTGCCCTGCTCGTGTATCTGGTTTCAATTTCCTTACTGGACTCACCGCTCTAAAGACGATCAATCATAGAGAGGATGAACGCGGCAAACACCGATACCTTATTCTCAATCAGGGTATTGGATCGGGGCTAACGCCACATCGTATTATTATAGGACCTGCTGCCCCTTTAAGTGCTCCTGCGATCCAGGAACTGTACCCACAAACTGCTCTGATTGTGAAATCAGACATACCAATCTGTTGAGCAGAGCCAGAATAAACGTCGTCTTCTCGTTCTTACTGACACTCTATCCATCGCAATGTTAGCTGATCTACGCGGTAGTTCTCAGCCAGAGAGGCTGCCTGCGCAGCATAAAAGCCAAATTGCAGGGATGCCTACTTAACTCGGCTTCCTCGCTCTGCGTTTCAGGGCTTCAAGAAATTCGACGGCAAACTCAGCATCACTGCTATCTAAAGAACGGATTAGCGCATACGCCCTTGCCTCAAGCTCTACCCTCTTAAGGTCATTAACACCTTCAGTGTCCAAGAAAGCTGTGAGTGGGATGCTTAATGCTTCGCCAATTGAGCCAAGGGTGTCCAATGGAACAAGGCTAGCCCCTCGCTCAATGTTTCCGAGGGCTTCAGGGGTCCGCTCTATGAGGGCTGCCAATTGCTCTCGTGACAGTCCAGCGGCCTCACGCGCTGCACGAATCCGAGTGCCGATAAGGATTTTGAGATCAGTGACCATGTCCTCGAAATTGCGAGGAGCAGCCCATCTATGCCATGAAGTTTGACTTTTAATGAAATGCAATTACAAAAGTATAACTTCTTTGATTGAGGTTGAGGCAAAGTATGGAAACTTCGGCCATAGCGGAGACAAGTCACCTTTCGATGGTTCTATGGCCAGCGGGAGTAGCCATCTTCCTGCTTATCGTTCTGGGTTCCGGCTCGCGGTTTGTGGTCTTCAGCGATAAGAGCGATTTGCTTTGGACGGCTGGGGTCATTCTTTTCCCCATCGCTACAATCATTGTTGCTGGCGTCGGCTTTGGCACAATCAACGCGCCGCTGGGCGAGGGCATGAAGCTTGGTGATGTGACATTCTCGATGCTGGTGACGACATACCTGTTTCCCACCATCGTCTGTTGCGTGATGCTCCTTCTCTTCCTTCGAAGCCTGTTCATCACGGTTGTCGGTACGATCCTGAACAACGGGCTGTTGCCCGGCCTTTTCATTCTCGTCCTCAAGCTGATCGCGATCATCCCTATTCTCATCGCGGCGATAGGCGGCTCTGCCTTGTATTTCGAGTCTGCCCGTGATGTGCGCCGAAACTTGCCGTTCATTCTTCTTTTGGGCTTCTTCGTCTGGCTGGCCTCACGCATGATCAACGGTGAGCGCGTGATTGAGCGCCGCTTAGCCTTCCAAGAGAGCGCGGCATAACTCCCTAAAGCAGTCAGATAAGTCGGTTCTGCAAACTAAGTTTGATTAGGGTATCCCATGGCGATCCAACAGATTGAGGCTGGTGAAGAGGTTTCCGTTAATCAAGCCTCATCTGGCGTTTTCCGCTATAGTACCATTACTTCCCTGGCCAATGGTGGTTGGGTGGTTACATGGCAAAGCGATTCCACGAACTATCTACGTCATTATAATGCTGATGGCTCCACATCCGGTGATGATGTGGTTCTTGGCGATTGGTCGGGCACTTCAGTTGCCGCAACACCCGATGGCGGGTGGGTGATCGCGGGGGATTATAAGAACAACGTCGTATATAAAAAATACGACGCCAACGGGGCTTCTTCGCCTCAAACCAATATCACTTACTCATATCATGCGTTCAATGGCAGCGTTGTTGCTCTGACTAGCGGGCAACTTATTTTTACATATTCTCAATACGGAACGGGTGTCACTGCCGGGTATTTCAATCAATATGGTCAAGTTTATGCCCAAGATTGGCCGGGGAAGCCGTCTATTTCAGCGTCTTTACAAGATGGTGGTTGGATCACCGCATGGATCGATACAGACAATAACATCAGGTTCACTCACTTCAATTTGATTGAGGAAACTCGTGGTGTTTTGAGAAAAGATTATGCGTTTGATCCCGCGAATGACGTCACCGATCTAGCCCTTACGAGCCTTTCCGATAGTGGCTGGCTGGTCACGTGGACGAGTGTAGACGGCACCTTTCTTCGTCGCTATGCCGCTGATGGCTCTACATCCGGTGAAGATGTCCTAGTTACGAATGCCGTTGACAAGCCCAAGATTGCTGCCTTGGCCAACGGTGGTTGGGTGGTCACGTGGTCCCAATGGGATTCTTTTGAAGGCGGTGAAGCCAACATTTATCAGCGTATCTATGGGGCTGATGGCACGGCTTACCAGATTACCCGTGTCAATGAGGACATTGCAGGCCGTCAAACATATCACGACGTCACCGCAACGGCTGACGGCTGGGTTGTGTCATGGGTTGATGAAGCTGGTGTGCATTATAAGCATTATTCGGCCTCTGACACATTCACCCTTGAAGCTGGTAGCGACAAGATCACAGGCACCGATAGTGCAACCACGATTTATACAACAGCATCGAACCTAGACGCTGGTGATATCATCAGAGGCAACGGTGGTGATGATACCCTTGAACTAACATCGGCTGGTCGTCTTGATTTGACTGCACCTGCCGTTTTCTCTGATTTTGAACGGGTTATAGGCAGTGCCGGTGACGATACATTCGTCCTCGATGCGGAGCGCCTGAACGGGATCGGAACCATAGACGGAAAGAGCGGCCTGAATCTAATCGAACTTGTTGGTGGTGGATCGTTCAATCTGTCTGTGGTGAATCTTACCGGGATCAGCCACATTGATCTGAAGGCTGCATCGGGAACCACAATCACCACCGATAGCAAGACAGACGCCCTCCTAGTCAATGGTGATGTGAGCGCATCTGATCACGTCATTCTGACAGGTGACGCCTTCAGCCGTGAGGAAAAGCGTTACCTTTTCAATAGCGGTATCGAGACGATCACTGACGCAGCCGGTACGTATACCGATGCCGCGCCGATCAAACTCACTTTTATTGGCTCCGCTATCAAAGAGAACAGTGCGGTGAATACCCTTGTGGGTACACTCTCCACCGAAGATGTGTTCTCTGACGACCTGTTCACATACAAGCTGATCACGAATCCAGGTGGTCTCTTTAGGATCGATGGCAACAAAATTCTTGTAAACGGACTGATCGATTATGAGGCCGCCAAGTCACATTCGCTTATAGTTCGTACCACGGATAGCGGCGGGAAATATCACGATCAGACCATAACCATTTCTGTTACAGACGTGTATGAGGAGGTGTATGTGCCTCCTACAAACGTCGCCACCAACGACGTGATCAGAGGCGGCAAGGGCCGGGATAATCTTTCCGGTGGCCTTGGCAACGATACCCTCTATGGCGGCTTGGGGAACGACACGCTTACAGGCGGTGCAGGTAAGGACGTGTTTGTATTCAACACCAAACCAAACAACAGCACCAATCGGGATAAGATCATTGACTTCAATGTCAGGGACGATTCCGTATGGCTGGATAATGCTGTGTTCAAGAAGCTCGGCAGTGGCACACTAAGCAGCCCCAAAAAGCTGAATAAGGCTTACTTCACCGTGGGTGATCGAGCCAAGGATAAGAACGATTATCTCGTCTACAACAAGAAAACCGGTACCCTCTCATATGACGTTGATGGGTCCGGTTCTGGTAAGGCCGTTCAGATTGCCGTCCTGAAGAAAGGGCTTGCTCTGACTTATGCCGACTTCTTCGTTGTATAGGTGTTAGGACCCTTTTTAGTTTGCCGCAAAAAGGGTCCTATTGGGCTCATAAATTACAAGTGGGACGCCCACTCCCATAAGGCCAATGCCACTGTGACAATCATAATGAAGCCGGGAAATGCTTTCTTTGGAGCAATAAGGTCAACGACCTTTGCAAACCAAATCGGCAGGGCAATCAACGCGACAGAGGCAAAAGCTATAGGGGCGACTATAAGCCATGTCAGAAGATAGAATATCGCAAAAGAAACGGCGAAAATTGCAGAGATGATGCCGCCGAGAACCGCAGGGTTATTGACGTGAGGAACATTCAACCCTATTCCCGCCATCAAGGTGTAAAATGGCTCCGCGCTGGTGTTGATCCAGGATGTTCCACTCACAAAATCAATTGCGCCAATGACCAGCGGGCCAAGGGCGGCCAACACGAGAGGAGCCGACTTGGCCAATTCCTTTTTGTGTTCTGTGGACCATTGAATTGAGAACCAGCCTAAAAAGGTTGCGACGAAAGCAACCGAGAGAACAGAGCCTAATGCTTTGTTCGCTTCCACACTACGCCCAAGAATGAAAAATGCGACCACAACAATGACAGTCGCCCAACCGTAGACTTTCTTGAGCGACTTAAGACCCTCATGAATGCTGGCTCTCTTGAGGCGATTATTGAATGAGCCGTAGCCACATTCGATCAAGGTAAGCACCTCATCAACCTTAGTGTGTTGGCGAGCCGCTGAACCCATTCCGTAGATTGCAACAAAGGCAGTCAGTAGCGCGATCAAGAGATCAAAGATGTGCAGTCCCATAGTGATGCTCCCGTTAGGTGTGAGATGCTTGCAAGACCTATGAAATGATATTCTCTTGCAAGTGACAACTAAGAGGGCCTGAGGCATTGCCGATATGCCTCTATCGGGCCTTACCTAAGGACAGGACTGATGTACTTTCATGTCCGAGCTTCGTGAGATTTGAGGGCGCGATGAACGCTCATTCGGCTGATGCCAAGCTCTTTTGCGACGGGAGATGATCCATGACCAGCCGCCTTCATCTCTCGGACCCGATCAATGGGACTGACGCCCCTGCCTTTATAGCGCCCCATTTTTTCACCGCCTCTCCGAGGTCGGCTATGAGGTTAGCTCAAGGTTAGTGTTGGGGTGCTGGCGCGTTTCCCAAAATATGTGTTGACAAGCTTCACAATATTCTATATAAAGCGAAAATAATGAGAGGATTGCCTTGGGCTAATTCTCATTAAACCCCTCAAAATTATAACTTTTTGCAGGCTTAGTCTCCTTGATAGGCGCAGATAATTGCGTCTTTGCATTGATAGACTGAGATGGGGAGACCTGTGTGCTCTCTTTTATTAAGATAAGCCATAGGAGAGGGTATATGATTTACAAGCTATATTAATATTCCACTGGAAATTTGCTAAAAGAGAGAAAAATTTGGAGTATATGTATTTATCTGCGCCAGCAGGATCAGGGAAAACTCAGTCAATTGTAGAATTTTCTATCAGAAACGCCAACGATGGGCGAAAAACACTTATAGTGCAGCCGACCAAGCTCCTCGTCGATAGCACAGCAGAGCGAATCCGACGTGCCAGCCAATCGGTAAGGGTTCGATCTATTCACACTGGCACGGTGTGTGGAGCGACGGAGGAAATTTCGAAGCATATTGGGAGGGCAGACACAGACGCGGAAGTGCTTTTAATCTGTCAAAAAGGATTTGATCAGCTCCAAGAGATGCCTCGACTGAATGAGTGGGACGCCAATTTTCGACGAGGAGCTTAATCTTGACGTCTCACATGTGCTGAATATCCCCAAATCTCACCCGATTATAACGCAATATCTCAGCCTTGAGGCTGTTACGGATAGGTATAGCCGTCTCAAGATCAATGACATTGCTGAAGTGCAGGCAATTGCGAACAACAAAAGTGGTGACGAAGTTTGGGGCAAACTTCAGACATTTGCCCGCTATCTCTGCTCAGAAGATTGGGAAACCTATGTTCTCACTAACAGCTTCACCAAGCTTTTGAGCCGTAAGAACGTAAAGCTAACTGCATATTCGGTGCGTAAGGCATCCAGCCTAAGCATCTTCAAATCGGTTCGTTTTGCATCTGCCTTGTTTGAGCACACCCTTCTTTATCAAGGCTGGAAGGCTCAAGGGGTGAACTTTATTGAAGACCAGGACCTAAAGAGGGGATTGTCCTTTAGTGAGCATGAGAACGGCCATCTGCTCACCATTAAATGGGGTCTCCCTGGTGTATGGTCCAAACATCACCGCAATCAAGCAGGTGTCGAAGACGCTATTATCAAGGCGATGAGGCGCGATTTGGCTGACCAATCATTCCTATGGCAGCAGAACAAAGACAGGGCAGATACGCTGCCGTTCTTGGGCATGGATGGAGCGAAAGAACTCCCAAACTTTCCTCACGGCCTAAATGACTTTTCTGGCTACCATACTGTGGCCATTCTAACGGCAGCGCATCTGGCTCCTGACCGTCGTAAATTCCATCAAGAGTTATGGGGCTTGGCACCATCGCAGATCGGTACGCATCTCTTGTCAGTCTATCAGGCTGTGATGCGCTCTTCCTTGCGTAAGCCTCAATGCACTGGGCCGAAAACCATTCTGATTCCTGACTATGCGACGGTAAAGTCGCTGTTGGACATTTTCCCTGGTAGCAGAGCTGTCCAGTTGGATGTTGGGCTTGAGAGCAGCGAAGTCTCAAGGAAACGAGGAAGACCACGAATCCATAAGGATGATGCTGAGCGTTTGCGAGCTTGGAGGCGCAAGAACCAAGCTAAGCATCAGATTTCAGATGCCATTCACATGCTCGTACCTCGCATATGAATGCGCTTCGCGATTTAGATGAAGATTCATCTGAAACGTAAAGTCTATATTTTAATTAAATTCGTTACATTCAGGCTTGGAGCGTAGCGACAAGTCGAGTGCGTAGCGCGAGACGACTTAATTACACAACTTATATTCATGGAAAACAATGACATCATTGAAACTGAATACACATTCAATAAAATTGAAACCGCCCCATAGGATAAAATATATCAGCAGCAATTATCTGCAATTAAAAATTTAAATTAAAAATCACAACGTTAACTCAGGGATACATTTATGAAATACATTAACAATATACCCAATTGCTGCGACTGTGGCGGCCCTCTTGCTGATGATTGGGACTACTCAGATGATGAGTCTTTCGACTGTAAAGAGTGCCAAGAGAAAGCTGAAGAGCGTAGACGAGAACGCGAAGAGCGAAGAGAGCGCAGTCGCTTCTCTCCTATCGATGCAAAGCGTTGGCTCGATTGATCTGATGCAAATGAGAAACCCTGCCTCAACAGCAGGGTTCTCTCTTATAAGCACATGAATACCGAGGCAGTCCCGCAGACCGACTTGTCACACTGGTGTCACACTGAATGAGACGCACCTGGCCCCAAATTGGATTGTACACCTTACTAACTCGGTCTTGCGACGGCAAACTAATCTGATATGGTTTTTAGATAACGGCTTAATCTACAAGCTGTTTTGGATATATGGCGCACAAGGCCTTCGCCCTCCGGAGAGGTGGCAGAGTGGTTGAATGCACCGCACTCGAAATGCGGCATACGGGCAACCGTATCGGGAGTTCGAATCTCCCCCTCTCCGCCATTATCTAAACTCTTGATATTGTTCTGTTTTTAAATTCGGGCCCAGGCTCGCAAGTGCCCGAAATGTCGGTTCTTTTCGGCAAATCGCATTCTCTGGCAGCCCGAATCCAAGACCTCAACGCGGTCGCAAATGGGTCGAATTACGCTGTGCTCTCCCGCGCCAAATGCTCCAGTCCGGTTGTGAAATTGAAAAGCCTGTGGCGCCCAGCGGTGGGATTCGAACCCAAGACCCTCTGATTAAAAGTCAGGCATTGGTCGATTCCTTATAATGGATACCAGTAGCCGGCCGGTCACAAACCATTGCTACTGCTGAATTTCTGCGAGTTATTCATTCCTGCCAATAGCTCAGATTGCATTTTTCTGGCTACCTATTTGCAATTCAGGTAGCCAACCGCGAGCCCTCCCGTCATGCCCAGCTGCAAGCTCACCAAGCGTGTCATCGACGCCCTGCCCTCCCCGAGTGACTGTGACGCGATCTGGTGGGACGAAGACCTCAAGGGCTTTGGGCTCAAGATCACGCCCGCTGGTCGAAAGGTCTTCCTCGTCCAGTACCGACCGGCCGGCGACCGCCGCAATCCGCGCAAGTACACCATCGGCGAGTATGGCCCGACCACGCCGCACCAGGCCCGGGTCGAGGCGCAACGGGTTCTGGCCAAGCGCGCTGCCGGGCGCGATCCGCAGGAGGAGAAGCGGATCTCAAAGCGCCGCATCGCCTCCGAGCAGGTGGCAGATCTCGCAGCAGAGTTCATCGCCCGCCATGTCGCTCAGAACCGAACTGCCGCGGAGACCACCCGCATTTTGAACCGGGAGGTCCTGCCATACTGGAGCTCGTGGACCTTGGCCGAAGTGCGCAAGCGCGATGTCATCGCCTTGCTCGACCGGGTGCGGGAACGGGGCTCGCCGGTCATGGCCAACCGTGTCTTGGCCGCCATCCGCAAGTTCTTCAACTGGTGCATCGGACGGGGTATCCTGGACACGTCACCATGTGCCGGGGTTGCCGCACCCGCCCGGGAGCAGGCGCGACATCGCACTCTGGCGGACGATGAATTGGCAGACATCTTGCGAGCGGCCCGCGAGATCGGATTTCCCTTTGGCTCAATCGTGGCGATGTTGGCCCTCACGGACCAGCGCCGGGACGAGGTCGGACGCATGGCTTGGGTCCAGGTGGATCTGGACAAGGGGCTCTGGATCGTCCCAGGCGAGCACGCCAAGAACGGCAAGCCCCATACTGTCCACCTCAGCCCTCCGGCTCTCACTCTCTTGAACCAAACGCCTCAAACTGGGGACTTGGTCTTTTCCGGCGGCGGGACTACCCTGTTCCAGGGCTACTCAAAGGCCAAGGCGCGCCTCGACCGCCTTTCGGGCGTGAGCGACTGGAGCCTGCACGATCTGCGCCGCACCGTCGTATCAGGCATGGCCCGCCTCGGGGTGTCGCCGCACGTGGCCGACAAGATCCTCAATCACCAAAGCGGCACGATCTCCGGGGTTGCCGCCGTCTACCAGCGCCACGAGTTCATGGCCGAGCGCCACGAGGCGCTACGCCTTTGGGGAGATCATGTGACTTCGCTGAGCGCGCAAGCGATGGCAGCTTGAGTTCTAGAGCGTATCGTCATGACAACTTTCGATTTTGACACGCTCGTTGGTGGCGGATCCTCGATCTACGCGGTTGATATCGCAGAGGATCAATTCAGAACGATTGTCCTGGATCCTTCGAAGCGCTTCCACCGTGAGGCGCCCGATCCTGCGGCAGCCTATCAGGAACTCATGCCCGCTATTCGCTTCGTGGCGGGCACCTACTGGAACGAGGTGGCCCGGATCAATCGCAAAAGTGTTGGCCAGCGCCTGCGAGAACTCGAGGCGGCGTTGGCCAGGAGCGCAGAGCTTCTTGTCGGCCTAAACGAGGGCCTGCAGTTTGATCTCGATGTTGAGGTTATCAATATCCTGGCGATGACAAAGGCTCTCGGGCGACAGGGCATCCTGCCCCGGGACACGCGCCGCGAACTCGAGACCGGCCTTCACGTGATCGAGGCGATGCATGCGACGGTCGAACAGGCGCTTGTGGTGGTTACGATGTCGTCCAGCCGCAAAGGCCGTCGTCAGTCGGATTGGAAGGCGGAATTGTTCGATCTCATGGCCAGCGTTGCCGGCCATCTCGGCATCGAGGTGACGACGGCAGGCAGTCGCGAGGCAAACCCCTACTCCACTCCCTTTACGGAACTCGTCTTCGAGATTGAGCGCTTCCTGCCGGAGGGTATGCATTCGGAGAGCTTGGCCGCCTGCGCCCGGCGGATCGATCGCGCCCGCGGCAAGGGCGGTCCAAAACGAAAATAGGGCTCGCTGCGCACCAATTCTGTCGTGTGACGATCTTTGAGGCTTCTGAAACCTCTCGGGGCACGGTGATGGCCGTGGATACCTGAGGTGCCAGATGGACAAACCTAAGAACCGGCGACTTGCGACGCCGAAGGAGGCGGCAGAACGCCTCAAAGTGAGCGTGAGCTTTCTGGCGAAGGCCCGCATGAAAGGGACGGGACCGCGCTTCCTGCGACTGGGGCGAGCAATCCGGTACGCGGAAGAAGCCCTGGACGAGTATGAGGCAGTCAACACCCGCAAATCCACAAGTGAATATTGATGCAGCGAGCGCCCGGCACGACACTGCCGGGCGCTGCTATAGCAACGTCGATCTCGCTGAGCACACAATGCGAATAATCGGCAACGATAAAGAATGACCATACATCGATGTATACTTTGACTTACAGAGTTTATGATCGTACATTGAAGTACCAGGCGATGGTATTCACTTGACGTATTCACAATATGGACTAACGTAAATCACAATACAGCTTGGGGAACGATCAGCCATCTTTAGGAGATCACAATGAGCCCAGCCCAAGAGCCATTCTTTCAGGATCTGATCACCGGTCTCACCAATGACACGACACTCTCGCTGCAACGCCGCCGTCAGTTGCTCTGCTCTGTTCGGCGGATCGCAAAGGCTTTGGATCGCAGATTTGACGAACTGCCTGCCTCTTGGAACAGGGTTCGCTCTCGGGTTGAGCAGATCCATCCGGCCGAACTCGGCTGGACACCTCAGACTGCAGCCAATCACCGCTCTAGCCTGCGCAAGGCGCTGCAGTGGTTCCAGCCAACTTCCGGGGCTCAGCAGGCAGGCAAGCTGAGCAGACGCCGCAGGGCTATGGCCTCTATGAGCACCGTCAAATCGTCCGAGCCTGGAACCTCTGTACTCAGACCATTACGGGCTGGCCCAAGCAGCAACTCATGGTGCCTCGCGACCGGCGCTACAAAGGGCCCGTTTGGACGAACTTTCCCGCAAGTTTGCAGGTTGAGGTCGAGAACTACTTTGATGGCATCACCCGCCAACAGCGGCGGCTTGGACGAAGAAATGCGAGGAGTTGCTCGCCCAGAACCATCCAGACCCGGCGGCGAGAGCTCATCGCCTTCGCCGGCAAAGCGGTCTCGATCGGACACCCGATCGAGACCCTCACCTCCCTGTCGGTTCTCCTAGATCCGGCCGTGGTCCGGGATGTGGTCGAAGCCTACTGGGCGGAAGATGGGGACAAGCCAAAGCGCTACACCGTCGACTTGCCCTGGAGGGTGTTTGTCATCGCCCGCGGAAGCCAGTGCTTGGAGCCCGAGGCCCTGGACGAACTGGCCGAGATCCGATCCGCAGCGCAGCAGCACCAGCCACGTGGGCTGACCGAGAAGAACCGGAGTGTGATCCGGGCGGCCAAGTCAACGAACGTCTGGGCGCGGGTCAGCGCGCTGCCTGAAATCCTGATGCGCGAGGCACGCCAACAGCGGGTGAGAAGCCTCCGCAAGGCTGCGCTGAAGGCGCAGATTGCTGTCGCAATCGGCATTCTGACTGTGGCGCCGGTGCGCATCGGCAATCTCGCTGCAACCGAGCTCGACCAGCATCTCTTCCGGGTCGGAGGACCAAAAGGGCACTTCTGGCTGCAGTACGAAGCCCACGAAGTGAAGAACCATGTGGATCTCGAGTTCACGTTCGATGCCGAACTGACGGCCCTTGTGACCGAGTACATCGAGGTACATCGACCGGTTCTGCTGCGCGGCTCGAACAAGCGCTGGCTCTTTCCTGGAGTGAACAATGGCGGCTCCAAGGCACCGCACCTTCTGAGTGCCCAGATCCGCAACATGGTCGAACAGCGGACCGGATTGCGGGTCACCGTGCATCAGTTCCGGCATGTCGCGGCCTCGATGCTCCTCAAGAAGTTCCCTGGCAACTATCCACTTGTTGCGAAGGTCCTTGGGCACAAGGGCACGAGGACATCGATGAACAACTACATCGGTCTTGAGACGCTCGAGGCCAATCAGATTTTTGCGGCACTTGCTCGCGAGAACAGGCGCTCTCATCAATTGGTGTGAGGTGACAGAGATGGCAAGCTCCCTTCCCCTCTCCTTCTGGCCAAGCGACGACCAGTGTGCCTGGGCTGAGGCGTGCCGTCCTACGCAGCGGCTACGCCTTGGTGGCCGGGCCTCTCATATGAAGCGAGTATCCCAAGACGAGCTGGCGCGGCGCTATGGCTATTTCCTCTGAGCTTTGATGCAGGCCGGACAGTTCGATCCGGATGCACCAGCCGGTGCTCAGGTCACCCCGGAGGCCGTGGAACTCTTTATTACGCTCGTCGAGCCCCATTGGAGCAGCGTCACCCTATTCCAGTCCGTGTTCAAGCTGAGGCGGATGACCGAGATCTTGGCGCCGGAGAGAGACCTGGTCTGGCTGCGTGAGATCGAGGCGGAACTGCGAGCCGAAGCACGCCCAAAGCGCCGTCGCGAGAACGTCACGAGCGATGAGCTGTTGCAGGCAGGGGAAGCGCTGTTCAAGGAGGCTGAGATTGCCTCTCACCTCAGCCCGAAGAAGCGGGCTTGTCTGGCCCGCAATGGACTGATGATGGCGCTGCTCGCGGTACGCCCGATCCGGCACAAGAACTTTGGCGCACTGATGCTGGGAACCAGCTTCCGTCATCTTGACGGCAGCTGGTGGATCATCCTCGAGGCTGAGGACACGAAGGGCGGCCGCGTGGATGAGAGATGCGTGCCGGACTATCTGAACCCACTCATAGTTCGGTATCTCACCACCTATAGGCCAGTTCTCCTCAGAGAACAGACTCCTGGTACGAATGGTGAGAGGGTCAGTGCTAGAGGCATGCAGCCACTACCGAACGGCCTATTGGAAAACCTATCCGGCCCGCTATGGATCGCGGTCACAGGACAGCCCCTCACCTACTCTGCGGTGGGGGCAGCAATTACCGTCGCAACGGAAGTCACGATTGGAGTCCCGCTGAGTCCACATGCATTTCGTCGTGCCGCGAGAACGACGGTGACCTATTTTGGTGGGGAACATCCCCACTTGACCCAAGGAGTGCTGCAACACAACAGCGCCCGTGTCGGAGACGAGCATTACGACAGAGACTCAACCCGACGAGCGGACCTTGAGCTCACCGCAATTGTACGAGAGCTCAGAATCAGAAAATGAACCTCAGCACGTGACCTGGGGCTCCGCTTCTAAACGGCATTCGGTAGCAAAGACCACCAGGCTGTAGACGTCCCCGAGGCCTGGTCAGGGACTTGCGCCACGTAGAGTGCTTCCGTATATCTGGCATCCGACGCTCAGCCAACCGAGAGGCGTCAGTTTCGATAGGACGTGTGCAGCAATGGATTTCAACCTGACCGCAATGCCAACTCGCCTTGCCATCGGGGAAAACCATATCCATGCCTGCTTCAATCACCGTCTCCAATCTTTCATGGTCCACGCCTGACGGCCGTATCCTTCTTTCCGATCTCGAGCAGAGTTTCGGCTCGGAACGAACGGGACTGGTCGGTCGCAACGGCGTCGGGAAAACCACGCTCCTCAAGCTGATCTCCGGTGAAGTGCCGCCTCACTCCGGCACCGTCACCGTCAACGGCTCCATGGGCATCCTACGCCAAGCCGCTCAGGTCGATCCAAACGAAACGGTCGCCGACCTGTTCGGCATTGCCGAAGCATTGGCCCTTCTCCGCCGCGCTGACCACGACGAGGCCACAACCGAAGAGCTTGCAAGTGCCGATTGGACCCTGGAAGCACGCGTTGCGTCCGCCCTCGGCCGTGTCGGGCTGAATGCGAGCCCCGAAACGCATTTGGCAACGTTGTCGGGCGGACAGAGCACGCGGGCTCGCCTTGCGGCGCTCATCTTCGCGGAGCCTCAGTTCCTGCTCCTGGATGAGCCGACCAACAACCTCGACGTGGAGGGACGCAAGGCGGTGATCGACCTTCTCGCGAACTGGCGGGGCGGCGCGATCATCGTCAGTCATGACCGGGAACTGCTCGAAACCATGGATGTCATCGTCGAGCTGACCTCCCTGGGAGCCACACGCTACGGCGGCAACTGGAGCCAGTACCGCGAGCGCAAGGCCCTCGAGCTTGCAGCAGCGCGGCGCGATCTGGGTGATGCCGAGAAACGCGTTTCCGACATTGACCGAAGGGCGCAGGAGACGGCCGAGAGGAAGGCGCGCAAGGATCGCGCAGGCCAGAGGAAGCGTACACAGGGCGACATGCCACGCATCCTCATGGGGATGCGGAAGGATCGCAGCGAAGACACGGGAGGTGAAAACGCCCGTCTCGCCGAGCGGCGCCGGACGCAGGCTCTCGAGGCCGCCGCCTCCGCCCGCGAACGCATCGAAGTCCTTCAGCCGCTCTCCGTCGTTCTCCCGCCAACGCACCTGCCGCCTGGCAAGACAGTCCTCACGATTGATGCCGCGAGCGTGGGCTACGAACCGGAGCGGCCCATCCTCAGTAATCTTTCCTTTTCCGTCACCGGGCCCGAACGTATTGCGGTTGTCGGCTCCAACGGCTCCGGCAAGACGACGCTGCTGGCGCTCGTCACCGGGCAGTTGCGACCCTGGACCGGAACCGTGCGGGTCATGACCGACTTCGCGATGTTCGACCAACGGGTGAGCCTTCTCGATCCTTCGACATCGATCCGAGACAACTTCCGGCGGCTCAACCCGAAGGCTGACGAGAATGCCTGCCGGGCGGCTCTGGCCCGGTTCATGTTCCGAGCCAATGCGGCGCTACAGATCGTCTCCAGCCTGAGCGGCGGGCAGTTGCTTCGTGCGGGTCTCGCCTGCGTACTTAGCGGGCCAAAGCCGCCTCCTCTCCTGATCCTCGACGAGCCGACGAACCATCTGGACATCGACTCCATCGAAGCCGTCGAGGCGGGATTGCGAGCCTATGACGGCGCACTATTGGTCGTCAGCCACGATGAAACGTTCCTGGAGGCTGTTGGAGTTTCACGCAGGCTGGATCTCGCGGGCGCGCAAACCTGATTGGGTGGTCTTTGCTACCGAATGCCGCTTCTAAACGCAATCTAGAACCTGGCGCTCCCGATCAGGTTCCTCAGGATCATGAAGTCTGGCGAGGCACTCAGTCACTCTTCCTTCCAAATCGGAAGGGCGGCTATCTCACCCAACGGCAGTGATCTGGACGCCCGCCGTCTGTAGAAGCTGATAAAGCATCGTGATCTTGGTGCGCTGCCCGCGGCGCGCACAGTAGGTGAAGATCACCCGCTGCTTAGCACGTGCGAAGGCCACGAAGAACCCGGCTGTCCCCTCTATATGGTCGGAAGCAAAGCTCCACCACGCGCCGTCATCGAGGCCGACGAAGATGACTGTATGATATTCGAGGATCACCGAGCAATTAAACTGACGACCTTTGAACATCTTGCGCCTCCGGCACTTGCCGGACGCGTAGACTCAGCGGAGTTACCGGACAGTTTGTGACACTTCCGCTTGAGGTAGTCGGCCGTAGGATAGCTAGATGACGGTGGGGAGGCTTCCGTCTTCATCGACAATCTCAGAACTTTGCATTTGCCAAGCGACGGCGCCCAGCCAGATCATCCACACCAGACTCAAGACCCAGGCCAGAACGATTGCGACCGACTGCGTTGGCGAAAAGCCCTCGGCGGCGGCCACCCAGCCCTGCACGAGGTAGGTGAGGCCGGAGAGGCCCATCAGGTAGGCTATCGGCCGTGGAGCCCAAGCCATCCGCACCACCGCGGCCGCGAACAGGAGCAAAGCGAGGCCCAGCACGAAATCCTGGTAGCTCCTTACCCCCCACTCAAGCCAGCGGATGGCCTCGGCGCTCGCAAAGCGTGCCGCCTTCTCGGCGTCCGGGGCGTTCGCCCACGCGTTCACGGCCTGCTTGAGGGCGACCCCGTCCACCGCCTGGAGGACGCCGTACAGCGCCAGCGCCGCAACCGCTGAAGCCGCACCGAGGCGACCCGCCCACCTTGCCGTTCCATCCTGCACGTCCAGGACAAAGAATAGGGCGAGCAGCCCCGCGAGCAGGATCGCCATGCTCGCGAACTGACCGAGGTGCACGGCCGTCCAGATCCCGTTGCCTGCGTAAGCAGCGAAGATGGCGGGATGGTTATTGGCGTCCCCGCCGGCGTGAAACTGGGTGACCACGATGTACAGGAGTTGTCCCACGAACAGCATACCGGACGAAAGGCGCAGCGACGTACGCCGGCTGAATGTTCTGTTGGTCATAACCATGCTCCTCGTGCGGTTCATCGGACGACGTCGAAATGTATCATCTGCACCGAACGGACGGCGGAGTGCATCATCCCAGCCACTTGGTCGGGGCCTCTTCCGGCGCCGTTGCGGCGCAGGTCAGATAGCGCGCAACCTATGCATGCAGTCGGTGTAGCGCTTGAACGTAGCTGCTGACTTTTGTCGCCGAATCCCGTGTGGTAGGCCTTGAACGAAAGCGGAGATTGCGGGCGGAACACATGAGGATCGTAGGGCGCGTGCGAACGAAGCCATGTTCGCCGACTCGGTCCACTTCAGCCGAACGGTTCACCGAATGTTTGGGGTTCCGGCAGCGGCCTTACAGCTCTTATGACAGCGGCGATCTTGTCCAACCACGCTCAATCGTAAGAAGAGTGGTGCTCGTTCGTCGAACAGACCGCGACAGTTCAGGATGAAATTTCCTCAAGGAATGGCCGCTGCGGGTCAAATCAGAAATCTGCTGCCCTTCGGGAGCGTCCGATTTGCCCTTCCTGAGCAGACATTCGCCCTACTTCCGCCTCGTGCCATGTGTGGACGGCTCCCCGTTGGCAAGGGTTTTGTTGAACGCTGCTGCAAGGTTGGTCGGTGCGGCCATGTGTTCGACCTGTTGCTGCGGTGCTCATGACCGCTGGCCATAATGCCCTCCGCGAAGGGGTCCCGACCAAAAGCT